>JAJXTA010000773.1 GCA_021784265.1 bacterium
ATCGACATTGCCCGCGCGGTTTCGTGGCAGGATAGCAGGCTGGGCGGCGGCGAACAATCTTTCCTCGGCCTCGCTCCGGCAGGGGCGGGCCACCGCCACCTCGGCCGCGCGGCGGCCCGCCGGCGGATCGGCTGTCCGTGGGCCGGTGATGCACGGCGGGGGTGGACGCGAGCGAGGAGGTCGGCTAGTTTGTCAGTGTGCGACGGCCGCGCCTTCGTCTAGGCGAGTTCGGGCGGGCCCGCGCCCGACGGCCCAGGGCCTGGGGAGGCGCGGGCGATCCGCCGGGCGCCTCCGAGCGGTGGCGGGCCACGCCTGACAGTGATCCATGCGATTAGTCGTTGTCTCCAATCGGTTGCCGTTCACCGCCTCGATCCGGGAGGACACGCCCCGGTTCCGGGTCAGTTCCGGAGGGCTGACGACCGGGCTGTGGAGTTATCTGGCGCGGGCGGCGGCGGACCCGGCGACGGGCCTGGATTTTCTCTGGCTGGGCTGGCCGGGGGGCAACATCCCGCCCGAGCACGAGGCGACGGTGAACACCTTCGCCCAGGAGCAGTTCCGGGCGCGACCGATCTACCTTTCCGAGCAGAGCGTGGATCGGTTTTACCACGGTTTCTCCAACAAAACCCTCTGGCCGCTGTTCCATTATTTCCCGACCCTGGCGCGCTACGAGGAGGAGTATTGGCAGGAGTACCGGCGCGTGAACCGTGTGTTTGCCGAGGCCGTGTTCCGCGTGTTGCGGCCGGACGACCTGGTGTGGGTCCACGATTACCAACTGATGCTCCTGCCGGGGCTGATCCGCGAGCGGTTTCCCGAGACGCCGGTGGGGTTCTTCCTGCACATCCCTTTTCCGTCGTACGAGCTGTTCCGCCTGCTGCCCCGGGCGTGGCGGGTGGAACTCATCGAAGGGGTGCTCGGGGCCAGCCTGGCGGGGTTCCACACCTACGATTACACGCGCGACTTTCTCACCAGCGTGCTGCGGACGGTGGGCTGCGAGCATCAACTGGGCACCCTGCGCCTGCGGGAACGGGTGGTGAAAGTGGACACGTTTCCGATGGGGATCGACTTCGAGCGTTTCGCGCAGGCGGCGGCCGGCGCGGCCACCCAAGAGCGGGTGGCCGAACTGCGGGCCAAGTGCGGCGACCTCAAGGTCATCTTCTCGGTGGACCGGTTGGATTACACCAAGGGGTTGATCGATCGGTTGCGCGGCTACGATTTGTTTCTCAAGCGGAACCCCCAGTGGCGCGAGCGGGTGGTGTTTCTGGTGTCGGTGGCCCCCTCCCGCACGGGGGTCGAGAGCTACCAGGCGATGAAGCAGGAGTTGGAGCAGACGGTCGGTCGGATCATCGGGGCCTACGGCAACGTCCACTGGACGCCCTTGATCTACCAGTACCGCAACGTGGGATTTGAGGAGATCGTGGCCCTCTACCGCTTCTGCGACGTGGCCCTCATCACGCCGTTACGGGACGGCATGAACCTCGTGGCCAAAGAGTTTATCGCTTCGCGGCCGGACCAGACCGGGGTGCTGGTTCTGAGCGAGATGGCGGGGGCCGCGCACGAGATGGGGGAGGCCCTGGTGATCAACCCGTTCGACAGCGGCGATTTTGCGCGGGCGCTGGAGCAGGCCCTGGCCATGGCCCCGGAGGAGCAGGTCCAACGCAACCAACTGCTCCAGGAGCGGTTGCGCCGCTACGACGTGAACCGGTGGGCCGAAGACTTCGTCCAAGGCATGCTCGCGACCCAGAAGACCGAGGCGGCGCAGCGCGCCCGTTCGCTCACCGGCAAGGCCCACACCGCACTGGTGCAGCAATACCGGGGGGCGGCGCGCCGGACGCTGTTCCTGGATTACGACGGCACCTTGGTGCCCTTCATGGACGAACCCAAGCTGGCGCGGCCCGATGCGGAGGTGTTGGACCTCTTGGCCGCCCTCGGCGCCCAACCGGCCACCGAGGTCGTCATCGTGAGCGGCCGGCCGCGGCGGGACCTGGAGGATTGGTTTGGCCATCTGCCGGTGGCGCTGGTCGCGGAGCACGGGGTGTGGCTGCGCCCGCGGGGCGTCGAGTGGCGCATGCTCCGCCCGATCACGGTCGAGTGGAAGGAGCCGGTGCGGCCGATCCTGCAGGTCTATGTGGACCGGTTGCCGGGGGCGCTGCTGGAGGAAAAGGAGTTCTCCTTGGCCTGGCACTTCCGGCGCGCGGAACCGGAACTCGCCTCGCTCCGCGCCAAGGAGCTGCTCGACGATTTGGCCGGTTTTACCCGGAATATCGACGTCCAGGTCTTGGAAGGCAATAAGGTCATCGAAGTGCGGAACATCGGCGTCACCAAAGGGACGGCCGCCCTGGAATGGGTGACCGGCGCCGCGCCGGGCTTCATCCTGGCCGTGGGCGATGACTGGACCGACGAAGACCTGTTTCGCGCCTTGCCGCCCAGCGCCTATTCGGTTCGGGTCGGGCCGGCCCAGACGACCGCCCGCTACTACCTAGGCAGCCATACCGCCGTGCGCCGCCTGTTGCGTGAACTGGTCGAGGCGGGGCCCGAGGTCCGCAACCGGGTTGCGGAGCGCGCCGCGGACGAGGCTGCCGCCGCGGCCCCCCCCACCGTTGCGGCCGCCACCACCGCGCTGTTGGTGACCGGCTTGGGGGCGTGGCTCAGCCACCCGTTCTAGGCGCCCGCCAATGTTCTCCTGCTTCTCGTGACCACACCCGCCCGCCCCCGTGACGGTTTGGACCCGGACCCGTTCTGGTACAAGAGCGGGGTGATCTATGAGGTGCACGTCCGCG
>JAJXTA010000774.1 GCA_021784265.1 bacterium
GGCCGGGTCCAAGCCAGCCCCCAGGAGTCCCAGGCAGAGTAGCGTTCGTGGGTTCATTTGGTTTCAGGTTGTTGATGGTTCGGTGCGGGGAGAAACGCCGGACCGGGCGGTCGGAGTCACCACCGTCGGGTGCCGCGGTTCTTCATGCGGGGGAAGCCTAGCGGCTCGCCAACGCGCCCGCTCCCGGCGCGTTGCCATTTTTTGACGGCGCGTTGCGGAATAGAGGGGGACCCACCCGGCTCGAACCGGGAACCCGGCATCAGCGCCGCGGCGGCGAGGCGTTGCCCGGCGGATTAACCGCTTGCCGGCACGGGAGCTTCAGCGGGTACAGGCCGGGACAGCAACCGAACGTCTCCCGGAAGGCCAGCGTAAAGTGGCTCAGGCTGTTATACCCAACCTCGATGGCCGCCTCGGTGACGTTGTGCGTGCCGGCTTGGAGCAGCGCGGCCGCCCGTTCCATGCGGAACCGCCGCACGTACTGAGGGATCGTCAGCCCTAGTTCCCGCGAGAACGTCCGGCTCAAATAAAACGGACTGCAACCCACCTCCCGCCCGAGTTCCTCCAGGCTCGGCGGGGCCGTCGGGCGCTGCCGCAAGATGGCGACCACGCGCTCGGCCCGCTGCCGCGCGAGCCGCTTTTGGCGCTGACAGAGAAACTCATCTTCCTCCACACCCTGGAAAAAGAACCCGGCCATGAGCTCGAGGAGCTTGCCCCGATACCAGAGCGGCCGTGCCGCGGGCGACACCGGCGGATGAAGCAGCCGTCCGACCAAGTGATGTTCTTCCGTGGTCAGCGGACGGGTACCGGCAACGTCGGCGAGACGGCGGTTCCCCCGCGCAAAGGCCGCCACCAACGGATGCAGCGCCGCCTCACCCGCGGCCAAAAGCGGCCGCAGGCATCGCCGCGAGAACTTCACCGTGATGAATTGATGGGTTTGGGCCGGTTCTCGCCAGGCTCGCAGCCCATCGCGGCCCGCCACGTAGAACCCGGCGGTGAGGGGTTGGAACTCCACCCGCGCCCCGCGGCCCTGGACGGCGCCGTGCCCCATCACGTTCAGGCAGAGCTCCAACGTGCCGGGATCGACGGCATGGGCGAGACCAGCCTCGCCGTCACCCGGGTTTTCGTACAGAGTGATGCTTGCGTCCGCACCCGCCGGCTGGCGGTAAAGCGAACGTCCACCCTCGGCGGTCGCGGGCACCGCTCCCCCGGGGCGCGGGGTCGCTTGGTTCGGGCTCGGCGCGGCGGCGCTCGGGGTGGCCGGCGGGTGGCGGGGCAGGACGGTGTGCGTCATGAGGGGGGCAGCGTAATGAGATTGCGTCTCAGTTGCAAACACCCTCCCCGCCTGCCGCAGAGTGGCCTCGGGGATGGGCACCCTGCCGCGCCTGCCGCGCCCGCAGTACCCCACGCCGACGCGCCGATCCATACCGGTGGCTGGGGCTCACGGCCACGCCGCCTGGAGGTCAGACGGCCGTTTGGCGCACGTGCTGCAGGAAGGCGCTGGTGGCGTGGCTGGGTGGGCGATCCCGCAACCACAGGGCCACGATCGTGCGCTGGGGCGTTGGGGCTGCCAAGGAGCGGTAGTGCGCGGGACGGGAGCCCGGTGGCGGGCAGGCCATCGCCGGGAGGAGCGAAATGCCCATGCCGGCCCGCACCAGGGCGCGGATGGTCTCGACCTGCGCGCTGCGACACGAGACCTTGGGGTGGAAGTCCCGTTGCGCGCAGAAATCGAGCACTTGGTCGCCGAGGCAGTGACCCTCCTTCATCAGGATGAACGGTTCAGGTTCAAGGTCGGCCGCGCGGATGACCGTTTTCTTCACGAACCGATGCTGGGGCGGCAGCGCGACCACCAGCTCTTCGCTGAAGAGCGTTGCCGTTGCCATGCGTTGGTCCCGAATGGGCAGGCTGGCGAGGGCCAGGTCCAGTTCGCAGCCAGCCAGCAGGCCCAGCAGTTGGGCGGTGGTGTCTTCCTGCACGACCACTTGGATGCCGGGAAACGCGTGGCTGAACGCGGGCAGGATCTCCGGCAGCAGGTATGGCGCAATCGTCGGCAGGACGCCCACGACGACCAGTCCCCGCGTCAGCGCCCGGGCCTCCGTGGCCTCACGGAGGGCCGCCTCGACCTCGGCCAAGATGCGCGCGGCGCGGGCGTGCAACGCCTCGCCGGCGGGGGTGAGGCGGGCGCGTGGCTTGAGGCGATCGAACAGCCGCTCACCCAATTCTTCCTCCAGCTTGCGGATTTGTTGGCTGAGCGAGGGCTGGGCGACGCGGCATTCCGCGGCGGCGCGGGAGAAGTGGCCCGTGCGCGCCACGGCGAGGAGGTAGCGGAGCTGATGCAGTTCCATAGTCAACGCCTATCGTGAACTTAGGAAACAAGTATTTCAATCCGGTCGGGTCGCGGGGTAAACTGGCGCAGAACCGACGCGATTCATCACGAACCGACCAACGCCCAAACCGCATGTCCACCGAATCCCAATGCCCCTTCCATCAGGCCGCCGGGGGCGGCCCCACGAACCGCGACTGGTGGCCGAACCAGTTGCGGCTGGAGCTCCTGCACCAGCATTCGGCCAAGTCGAACCCAATGGGCCAGGAGTTCGACTACGCCAAGGAGTTCAAGAGCCTCGACTTGGCGGCGGTGAAGAAGGACCTCGCGGCGCTCATGACCGAGTCGCAGGCGTGGTGGCCGGCGGATTTCGGCCACTACGGCCCGTTGTTCGTGCGCATGGCGTGGCACGCCGCCGGCACCTACCGCATCGGTGATGGCCGCGGGGGCGG
>JAJXTA010000775.1 GCA_021784265.1 bacterium
CCGCACCGTGCGCGAGCAACAGGCCATCGTCCTGGCGGTCGAGCGAAACCAACGCATCTGGCAGACCGGTTCCTGGCAGCGCTCGGTCGAGAACTTCCATAAAGCCGCCGAGATCGTCCGCAACGGGCTCATCGGCAAGGTCAAACACGTCGAGGTCGGCCTCCCCAGCGGGCACACCGACTTCGCCGGCACCGGCAACAGGCGCACCGTCACCGACCCGCCGCCGCAACTGGATTACGATTTCTGGATCGGCCCCTCCAAGAAGATGCTCTACATCGAATGCCGGATCCACATGAACTGGCGCTGGAACTACAACACCGGCGGCGGCCAGTTGATGGATTGGATCGGCCACCACTGCGACATCGCCCACTGGGGGCTGGGCTTCGACCGCAGCGGACCGTCGGTCGTCGAGGGGCACGGGGATTTTCCGCCGGCCGATGCCATCTGGAACACCAGCACCAAATACCGCATCGAGCTGCAGTACCCCGAGGACGTCACCATGACCATCGCCGGCGGCTATCCCGACATCCGGGGCGGCGCTAAATGGATCGGCACCGAGGGTTGGGTTTGGGTGGATCGCGGCGGCTTTGACTGTTCGAAACCGGAGTTCAAGGACATGTCGCGGCTGCCGGATGACCTGCGCAAGATCAAGCTCTACTACTCCCGGAACCACCACCGCAACTTCCTGGACTGCGTCAAATCGCGCCAGCCGACGATCACCCCCGCCGAAACCGCCCATCACTCCGCCATCCCCGGCCACCTGGGGCTGATCTCGATGCTCACCGGGCGGAAGCTGCGCTGGGACGTGGAGCGCGAGGTGATTCTGGACGACCCGGAGGCGAGCCAGCTCCTGACCCGGCCCTTCCGCGAGCCCTGGCAGATGCCGGCGTAACGCTGGCGTCCCGCCTGCCCGTCAGGCACGGTTGAGGAGCGGCCGCGTGTCGCCGCCGGCGGGGCGGCTCCCGCTCCACCCGCGGTGGCGGCGGTCTGCGGCGGCACCCGAGCCTTGGCTGGGCGCTACCGCCCGTGCCGCCCATAACCCAGGATGAAATTCGCGATCTGCAACGAAATCTTTCAGGGCTGGACGATGGAGCAGACCATGGCGTTTGCCGCCCAGGCCGGGTACGACGCGCTGGAAATCGCCCCGTTCACCCTCGCCGCGCTGGTGACCGACGTCCCGGCCGTTGAGCGTCAGCGGCTCCGCGACGCGGCGGCGCGCCACGGGTTGTCGATCTCGGGCGTGCATTGGGTCCTGGCCAAGACGGAGGGACTGCATCTGACCCATCCGGACGCCGGAGTGCGCCAACGCACGAGCCGCTATCTGTGCGCGCTGGTGGACTTTTGCGCCGATCTGGGCGGGAGCGTCGTGGTAGTGGGCTCACCCAAACAACGCAGTCGCCTCCCGGGGGTGAGCCCCCTGCAGGCCTGGGAATGGGCCACGGCCGTGTTCCGAGAACCCGTCATGCGGGCCGAGCAACGGAGCGTGACCCTCTGCCTGGAGCCCTTGGCCCCCACCGAGACTGATTTCATCAACACCGCCGCCGAGGCCATCCAGTTCGTGGACCAACTACACACGCCGCACTTCAAGATCATCTTGGATGTCAAAGCCATGTCCGCGGAGGCCAAGCCCATCCCCCAAATCATCCGCGAGTCCTGGCCCCAGTTCGCCTACTTCCACGCCAACGACCCCAACCTCAAGGGTCCCGGCTTTGGCGCGGTGGATTTTGGCCCCATCGCCACCGCCCTCCACGAGGTCGGCTACCGGGGTTACGTCTCAGTCGAGGTGTTCAACTTCGACGAGGGCCCGCGGGTGATCGCCACCCGAAGTCTGGAGTGTCTGCGGGCGGCCTTCTCCCGCCCCCAGCCCCCGGCCTAAGGCGGGTTTGGCGCTGGCGGACGGACGCAGCGGGGAATCAGCCCACCTTGCGTCCGCTGGCCGACCGGGCGGGTGTTCCGGCGCGGTTTCTCATCCTGGGCGGCGCGGCCCCGGTGGACCAAAAGCGGCGGCTCAAAGCCTTGGGCACCGCGTGGTCGAAATCTGCTGGAACTGGGTTGGACCCGGTTGGGATAGGAAGACACTGAAAAGAGCCCGCGGGAAGCGCGCAGTTCCCTCCCGCTTCGGGTCCCCATCGTCCCGTGTTGCTCACTTCGCGTAGCCGGGCAGCGGTTTGCCGTCCTCCCCGAGTTTGCCGCAGGCCCAGAGCAGACCGCGGGTGACGAGCTCGAGGTAGCGCGGGTCGTCCACAGTCTGGTTGTTATGACCAATCGTGGTGCTGAAGACCCGCGTGCGCCCCTGGTAGAGGTGGGTCCAAACGACGACCGAGTCGTTCTGCCCCTGTTTGCCGGTGGCCAGCGGCTGGGTGCCGTCGAGGACCTTGACGTTGTTGTAGAGCTCCTCGTTGACGGTGGTCCAATCGGTCATCCCTTGGGTGATGGGGTTGTCCGGGGCGAGGAAATGGAGGGCAATCGGCTTCTGGGCGCCGTGGCCGCTGGATTGCAGCCCCAGGTATTCAAACCATAAGGCATGCGGTGTGCCCAGGGTGATGGGGTCGTTGGGATTGCCGATGCGGTAGCAGTGCATGGCGCAGTGGAGGTTCACCCCGGGGATGCCGTCGCGATGGGGTTGGAGGACCGCCTCGACCACGCCGGCGTCGTTCACGTCGGCGGCGCACTCGTCATGGAGGACCACATCGTAGCCCTTGGCGTGATCCGGGTGGCCGTAGATGGGCAGGGCCGGGTGCGTCGTCGTATCCGCGCTGTAAACGAGGTCCA
>JAJXTA010000776.1 GCA_021784265.1 bacterium
GAGCGCTCGCCGAACGGCCCGGGTCAATTGGGCAATCACGTCGGCGTGCGCGTCAGGGAACCGGTGGTTGGCGGCCGGGCTGAGGCGCCAAAGCCAAGCCGGCCGTCCGACCCCGCGCCGGGCAGGGGCCGCCCGCACCCAGCCCTGCGTCTGGAGCCCAAGCAGTTGCTGGCGCACCGCCTCGCCGGTGATGGCCAACGCTCGGGCTAGGTCCGCCGCGCGACTGGGACCGCGCCGCTTGAGCAGCAGCAACAGGCGGTCCCGGGGCGGCAGCTTGGCTAGCCTCCTCCCCTCCAGCGGTCGGCTTGACTGATCCCCGCGCATTGGTCAACAGGCCTGGTCGTCGGTAACCGCCCCGAAGGAGGCGGAGGTCACCGTCCGCGCGTACTTCGCCAGGACGCCGCGCGTGTAGCGGGGCGGGGGCGCCTGCCACGCCCGGCGGCGGCGCCGCAGTTCCCGGGCGGTGAGCTCGACCCGCAGCGTCCGCGCCTCCGCGTCGATCGTGAGCCGATCCCCGTGGCGCACCAGGGCAATCGGGCCACCCACGAACGCCTCCGGACTCACATGCCCGACCACGAACCCGTGACTGCCGCCGGAAAAGCGCCCATCGGTGATCAACGCCACCTTCGCCCCCAAGCCGGCCCCCATGAGCGCCGCCGTCGGGCCCAGCATCTCGCGCATCCCAGGCCCGCCTCGCGGCCCTTCGTAGCGGATGACCACCACCTGCCCCGGGCGGATGCCTCCGGCCAGGATGGAGGCCATCGCCTCGTCCTCAGAGTCAAAGACCCGGGCCGGGCCGGAAAAGCGTACCCCCTCCTGCCCCGTGATCTTGGCGACGGCCCCTTCCGGAGCCAGGTTGCCGCGGAGGATGACGAGGTGGCTCTCCTTCTTGAGGGGCTGGTCGAGGGGCGCGATGATGGTCTGGCCCGCCGGGTACGGCTTCACCCCGGCCAGCGTCTCCGCCAGCGTTTGGCCGCTCACGGTGCGACAGCGCCCCTCGAGCAGGCCGGCCTCCAACAGCGTCCGCATCAAGGGCCGAATGCCTCCGAGGGCCACGAGCTCGGACATGAAATGCCGTCCGCTCGGTTTCAAGTCCGCCAGCACCGGCACCCGCCGCCCGAGGCGAGTGAAGTCGTCCAAGCCGAGCTTGACCCCGGCAGCGTGGGCGATGGCCAGCAGATGCAGCACCGCGTTGGTGGAACCGCCCAGGGCAATCACCACTGTGATCGCATTCTCGAACGCCGGGCGGGTCATGATGTCCAACGGCCGCAACCCCCGCTTCAACAAGGCCACAACGGCGGCCCCGGCGCGGCGACAATCGACCCGCTTCGCTTCGGAGACGGCGTTCTGCGCCGAGCTGTTCGGCAAGCTCATGCCCAGCGCCTCGATCGCGCTGGCCATGGTGTTGGCGGTGTACATCCCGCCACAGGCGCCCGGCCCGGGAATCGCGCACGCTTCAATCCGCCGAAATTGCCGCTCGCTCAGACGGCGGTTGGCGTGGGCTCCGACCGCCTCGAAGACCGAAACGATGTCCAGGTTCGGCTCCGCCCCCGTGAGACAACCGGGGAGGATCGTGCCGCCATAGACGAACACGGCCGGTCGGTTAAGCCGGGCCATCGCGATCAGTGCGCCGGGCATATTCTTGTCACACCCGCCGATGGCCACGAACCCATCCAGGCCCTCGCAGGCGACCACCGTCTCGATCGAGTCGGCAATGACCTCTCGTGACACCAAGGAATACTTCATCCCCTCCGTCCCCATCGAAATGCCATCCGACACGGTGATGGTGTTGAAGACGATCGCCTTCCCGCCGGCCGCGTTGGCCCCCGCCTCCGCCTCGCGGGCAAGCTGGTCAATGTGCATGTTGCACGGCGTCACCATGCTCCAGGTGGAGGCGATGCCGACCACCGGTTTGGCAAAGTCCGCCGCTTTGAAGCCGACCGGATAGAGCATCGCCCGGCTGGGGGCCCGTTGCGGGCCATCCAGCACGGCGGCGGAGAAGGGCCGGGGCGTGCGGGCGTACGGGTTGGGACCACCGTGGGAGTGTCGCTTCGATTTCATCGGACTTGGGGGAGATGGCTTGAACACGGGAGACCTTCGGCGGCGGGGGACCGGACGCCACGACGGCGCTGGCGGGGCCATCCCCGGCCCGCCCGGCTCAGTCACGGAGCAGAGTCAGGATCATTTTGAACCGAGTGAGCGCCTTGAGGGCGTGCGGCTGACCGGCCGGCATCAGGAGCAGGTCGCCTTCGGCCACGCGCGCGAGCTGGCCGGCCACGGTAACCTCCGCCGCGCCCTCGACCCCCTGCACCAAGGCCGCAAAAGGAGAGGTGTGTTCGCTGAGGCCCTGCCCGGCGTCGAAGGCGAAGAGCACCACGCGGCCCTGCGCCCGCGTCACCAGTTCGCGGCTGACAATCGCGCCGGGCTGGTAGCTGACCAGCCCCGCCATCGCGACCGCCTGGGCCGGAGGCAGTTGGGCGGGACCCGTGGGTTCCGGCGGCTTCATGTTATCAAAGTCATTCCTTGGAATATCGCGCACGCGGCGAGGCGCGGCAACCGGAATTTGGCGGGAGGGTCCCCGGCCCGGGCGCGGGCAACCGCGCCGACGCCCCATCCGAGGTCACCCGAGGCGCACCCGGACCCGCCGCGGCCGCGCCCGGCCTCTCCGCCACCGCGCAGGGCGGCTCTGGCCAGCCGTGTAAGGGCCTCTCCGGGAAGGGTTTGAAGTCTCTGCTGGACAGGCGAGATGTTTTTTGTTTTGCTGGCCCGCAT
>JAJXTA010000777.1 GCA_021784265.1 bacterium
CTGGATCCTCCCCCAGACACGCGCGGCGCAGGAACAACTCTCGGCGTTGGTCCGGCTCGCGGCGGCCCCCGACGCCCTGACGGCCCGCGCCCTGCGCCAGGCGGCACGCGAGGTCCTGCTGGCCCAAGCCAGCGATTGGTCCTTCATCCTCCATACCGGAACCAGTCCCGAGTACGCCCGCGCGCGTGTGGCGGCGCATCTCGACCACTTCGCCACGTTGCGGACCCAGCTCCACGCCGGCCGGGTGGATGCGGCGGCGCTGGCGCGTCTGGAGGCCCAAGACAATCTGTTCCCGGAGCTGGATTACCGCTACTGGGCCTAGCTGGTCCCCGCAACGCTGGTGTCGGCATCCCACCCGCCCCCGACCTGCCGCGGCCTCAGAATTCCCAATGCATCCGCGCCCCCAGGACGTGGACCGGACCGCGATCGCGGTTGAAGGCGGGGTTGTTGACGAACTGATAGTCCAGCGCGCCGTGGAGACTCTTCCAGATCTGGAAATCGTAGTAGGTTTCCAGAATCTGCTCCAGGCCGTAGTTCAAGCGCCCGTCCCCAGCCAGGATCCCTGTACCACCCGCGGCAAAGAACCGGCTGTGAATGGCGGAGATGCCGTCCAGGACCCCAGCCAGGCCAAAGGTGTCCTCCGGCCGGTTCCATCGTTTGCCTTTGACGCTCACCCCCAAGCTGGCGGTCCGATCGACATCGTTGAACGCCCACCCTTCGGTCCGGCCATCGCTCCAGCCCAGACGAGCAAACACGCCCACCTCCGGGCTTAGCGCTTGCTCGGCGTTGAGGCCAACGCCGAATTTATGGCGGTAAGCCCGGGTCTGGGTGATGTCCACCGGCCGCTGGGGTTCCTCCAGGGCCAGGGCGTAGCTGCCCATGTGGGCTTGCGTCAAGTAGCCCAGCACCCGGACCGCGCCGGGATGGCCGCCCAACTGGTAGCGCCGTTCCAACTCGGTCACCATCTGCCAAGCCCGCAGATAGGACGGGTCCAACGCCAAACCATTGGAAACGCGGGGCACCTGAAAGAAGCCGTAACGAGCCGCCCACCCGGGCTCGTTCAACTCGGCGGCGAAGCCGGTGATGTAACCGAGGCTGTCCGCCGCGTAGTCCCAGGCCCCGTTGGCCATCAGGCTCCAGTTCATGAACTGGGTGCGCGGATCGTTGGCATAAGCGTTGTTGTCAAAAATATCTTTCGCGCTGATGCGCCCCACAGTCAGGGTGACGCGGCGGACGTCCGCGTGGGCCGCCAGATGCAGCTCGTCGTCTGGGATAGCTTCCTCCTCGCCCCCCAGACCGATGGTCTGCCGGAGGAAGACCCGCGCCAGGGTCACGTTCGGCACCCGCGTGCCTACGCGAAAGGCCTCGCCGTTGGGAAAGCCCTCGATGCCCAAGGTTCGGCTCAGGCCGAACCCCTGCCACATCAGTCCATCCACGTGGGCCTCGGCACCGGGCCAAAGCCGCGCCCCCGCCATCAAGTCCAAGGAGACCGTTTCCCGCGCCTCATTGTAGTCGCGCAGGCTGTTGGGGCCGGAATAGAGGGCGGGGAAGCCAGGGTGGTATTGAATGATGTCCGTGTTCTGCGCGTGCCAGTTCCACGCTTGGTCACCGGCAGTGGGCGCGAGCGGGGTTGTCGCCGCCAGCCCGCCGCTGTCGCCGGGCGCGGGCGCGGGCTGCGCGAGGGTGGTGACGGCCCGCGTTCCTAACACCACCGCCAGCACGGTACAGAGATTGGCGGTGATCCGTGGGCGCATGCGACGGTGAGGGCGGGGAATGTAACGGGAGGACGGCCTTACTTGGCGCGCAGCAGAAGCACGGGCACACTGATGCTATGCTGGACCCGGCTGGCCGTGGTTCCGAAGAAGAGGTCCCCAAGCAGACGATGCCCGTGCGTGCTCATGGCCACCAAATCGCAGCCCTTCCGTCGCACCCACCGCACGATCTCGGTCACCGGATCGCCGTAGGCCAGTTCGGCGTCGGCCGCAACGCCCGCGGCTTGGAATTGGCTCCGGACCTTTTGGAGGTAGGCGGTGTCCTGGGCAATCTCGGGGCTCACCGCGTCGGCCCCATAAGTGCGCGCCGCCCAGCCGTCGGCCACGTGCAGGAGCACCACCCGGCTCCGGGCCAGGGTGGCCAGCTTCTTCACGTGTTCGATCATCACCCGGTCGGTGGGCGTGCCGTCCAGGGTTAGCAGGATGGTGGCGTACATGGGTCAGCGTTTCCCACGGCCCAGCTTCACCGACCCAGAATGACCTGCCAAGCGGATTTGAGCGATTCGGGCAACCCATAGAGGTCCAGCGCCGTGATCAACAGGGCGCTGCCCCAACCCGCGCCCAACAGGAACCAGCCGTTCTTCCACCGGCCCATGCGGCGGCGGGAGGAGGTGAAGTGGAGAAGGGGGAACATGGCCAAGGGGAGTTGGAGGGCGAGCACGACTTGGCTGAGGGTCAAGAGGTCATTGATGCTGCTGTCGCCGCGGGCGCCAATGACGAGCACGGCGGGAATGATGGCCAGCGCGCGCGTCAGCAACCGCCGCAGCCAGGGTTTGATCCGCCATTGCATGAAGCCCTCCATCACGACCTGCCCGGCGAGCGTGCCGGTGATCGTGCTGCTTTGGCCGCTGGCCAGCAACGCCACGGCGAAAAGGAGGCTCGCCGCCGCCGTCCCCAGCAGGGGCGCCAAGGTGAAATAGGCGATCCGGATCCAGTCGCTGTCCGGGCGGAACATGACCACCTGGCCGTCGGCGAGGGTGAGGCTGGTGCGGCCGTGAA
>JAJXTA010000778.1 GCA_021784265.1 bacterium
CGTCAACTGGAACTGGCTCGGGACAGAGACACTCCAGGTTGGGCGCTTGGTCTATGTCGGACTGGCGGTATCGAGCCACGATGACAGCCAGCTCTGCACAGCGGTGTTCGACCACTTCACGGCCACTGCCGCAGGAGCAGCCCCGCCTACCACACCGGTGGTCGGGAGTGGCGAAGGCCTTCAGGCGAGCTATTTCCCCCGCATCGACCTGACCGGTAACTGTTTCAAACGAATCGATCCCGAGGTGAACTTCGACTGGAATGGAGTTTCCCCTGCCCCTGGCATCGGCCCGGACGATTTCAGTGTGCGCTGGGAAGGGGAATTACTGGCTCAGTTCAGCGAGCCGTATGCGCTGCACTTGGTGAGCGACGACCGGGCGCGGCTTTGGGTGAACGGCGAGCTGGTCATCGATGAGTGGGACGAGCATCCCGAGGCCGAATCCACTGCCGTGCTGCGGCTCGAGGCGGGCAAGCGCTACCTGGTCCGCGTGGAGTTCTTCCAGCGCCGCGGTCGGGCTTTGGCGCGGTTGCTTTGGAGCAGTCCGTCCGTCCCCAAACAGGTGATCCCCACCGCCCAGTTGTACTCCCAGATTTCTGACCGCGATCACGACGGGATGCCAGACCTCTGGGAGACAGCCTTTGGTCTGAACCCGGATGACCCCACCGATGCCGCCCAAGACGCGAACGGGGACGGGGTGTCCAACCTGCACCACTACCTTGATGGGACCAACCCCATCCGGGGCCCGGCCGCTTCGGCCGGCTTGGCGCCAGATTGGGCCGCCAGGGACATCGGCTCGGTGGGCGTGGCTGGCAGCGCCCAGTTCTCGGACGGCACGTACACACTTCGAGGTTCCGGAGCGGACGTATGGGGGGAACGCCGATAGCTTTCTCTTTGTGTGGCGGACATGGACGGGCGACGGGGAAGTGGTGGCGCACATCGCGAGCCAGGAGAACACCGGCCCGTGGGCAAAGGCCGGGGTGATGGTCCGGGCCTCGATGGAGAGCGGGGCGCGTCAGGCGCTGCTGGCGGTGACTCCGGCCAACGGGGTCAGCTTCGAGTACCGCGCCCAGGACCTGGACAAAACCGTCGTTGGTCCCGCAAGCCAGAGTGCCGCTGGCACCTGGGTCAAACTCGTGCGACGGAGCAATGTTTTGACCGCGTACAGTTCGGCCGACGGTGCGGATTGGGACTGGGTGGGTACCGAAGCGATCCAACTCCCAGACCGGGTTCTTGTGGGCTTGGCCGTCACAAGCCACGATAACTCCGCAGCCGGCGAGGTTACGCTCGACCACGTGAGTGTTGGCGCGCCCGGCGGTGACCCACCGGCGACACCCATGGTAGGCGTGGGAGACGGGCTCAACGGCACCTACTTCGACCTCGGCACGGGCGGATGGACAAGCCGGATCGACCCAACTGTCGATTTCGACTGGGGCCTGGGTTCACCTGGGGCGGGCATCAACGTGGACAATTTTGGGGCTCGGTGGAGCGGCTGGTTCCAAGCCCAATACGACGAGCCCTACACCATCGAGGTGGTCGTCGACGACGGCGCGCGCCTGTGGGTGGACGACCACCTGTCCATTGACGCTTGGTCGGATCACGCCGGCACCTCGGTCGCCACCAGGATGAACCTGAAGGCGGGCGCGGTTCACTCGTTGAAACTGGAGTACTATGAACGGACGGGCGAGGCGGTGGCGAGGCTGCGTTGGAGCAGCCCTTCGACCCCCGAACAGGCTGTCCCGCAGTCCCAGTTATACTCCACGGAGCCTGGCCCGCCGACCGACGCGGCCCTCACCCAGCAGGGACCGGCCGCGAGCGCGGTGATGCCCGCAGGACCGTCCCTGGGGGCACTGCCCGGCCGAGCACCCGCACTGTCCACGCTAAGCTCGGCCGAGGCTGCCACGAACCACTTGGTCTGCCCTGTGACCGTCGTCGAGGTTCCGGGTGTGGCAGCCGTCGGCCGGCTCGGGCGCTGGGCCAACGACGGAACCGCTCTCTATGCCGTGGACCGCCGGGGCTATTTGGAATTCGTGGTGGCCGCGCCCGCCGCCGGCATCTACCAGATCGAGATTCATGGGGCGTCCCGTGGCCATGCAGACCTGGACCACGAGTATCAGTTGCTCGTGTACGCGGATGGCGAATACCTGGGCCGGTATTACCTGGACACCGGAACCTCCGGGCACGGCGTCGTCGACCTGCTCACGCCCTGGCTCCGGGCGGGCGGCCATCGCGTGCGCGTCCTCTGGGACAACCCCCGCAAAGGCCGCTCCTTCGAGTTGACGGCGCTGCGCTTGCAGGCCTTCATCGGTGTTAAAGGCGACCAAACCGCCGCCCTGGCTTGGATGCAGACCCAATTAAAGGCCGCCTCTGGGCTGGACATCAGCGGAACGCCTTCGCGCGAAACTGTCATCACCAGCTCCGTTTCACCGGCTTGTCTGGAGGGGCGGGGCGGCTTTCTGACCATGATGAGCGTCCAGGCAAACGATTTATTCGTCTCGCCGCACCACGGCATCGCGGGCCGTTGGTACGCCAACGTACCCCTGACGGCTGGCAAACCAACTAACCTCCGGCTGTCTTACGAAAACGGTGGTTTTATCGAGGAACGGAGAGTGGTGTGGCAAGCTACCGACCTCACGGAGAGTAGCGACCTGCTGATCCGCGAGGGAGACACCCTGCTGCTGCGGGTCGGCCAACCGCCCGCTGGCGCCTCTGGACCCCATAAGCCCCGAAGCCGAATCCAGGTCGATGGGTTAACTGTGCAGACCGA
>JAJXTA010000779.1 GCA_021784265.1 bacterium
ATCGGTGGTTCGGTGTACGGTTGCGTCGAGATTCGGCCTCCGAATCCCAACCCGCCGTACCAAACCTGCGTTTCGTCCAGCTCCAAGAAGAGCTGTAGCACCAGCTCCTACAAGGTCTATTCGACCTGGATCGAGTACCAGGCGGAGCCAGGACCGTACTGTGAGTACTGCCACATGAACGTGATTGTGGGATCGGGGCCCCTATCTCAGCCCTGCCAGAAGACGGCGGTTGTGGACAGCCCCAATTGCGTCAGCTACAAGTAGCGGATGGGGGCGGATCATTGCTCGCTCGGGGGGCACCGACTCAGTGTCGGTATGGCGCCTCGCAGCGGGGTTGGTTGCTTGCCCCGCCGCGGTCCCGCCGACGACAGGAGGCGACGTGGAGGGTCCTTTGCCGGGAGACGAACGAAGTGGACTTCGAACGGGAATGGCCGAGCGTTCGGCACCCACCTCACCACGGTCGCGTGAGGGACTTTGGTGCCAGAGGCGCACGTTGCACTTCCCACGAGAAGCCGGTCATGAAGGCCACGGCTGCGGTCTTCGCGGAGGTGCGTGGCACTTGAGCGCGCGCCGTCTTTTCTTATTCTCCGTCTTCCTCCTGCTTGCGGCGACGGGCGCCGCCAAAGTCTGGAGTGCGCTGGGCGCGGCCAGGATCCTCGCCCTGCCGGACCCCGTGATCGGCCTCCCGCGCCGGGATCTGCTGTGGGGAGCTGGGGCTGCGGAGCTCTGCGTGGGGGTGGTGGTCTTGGCGGCGCCGAAGGGCCGCCTAACGCTGCCGCTGGTTCACGTTCTGGCTGTCTCCTTTGCCTTGTACCGCGTCGGGGCATGGGCGTTAGCGGTTGGCGAACCCTGCCCTTGCCTTGGCACGACCTACGAGCTTCTTCCCCTACCCGAAGGTTGGGTGAACGCACTGATGTTGTGCGCCGCCCTTTATCTGCTTGCGGGGAGTTCCTGGTTCCTTTACACGTCCGGTCGGAAGATACCAAGGGGTGCGACGGCCAGTGAGCCCGGCGTCGGTGACCCCGCCACCACATGATTAGACCGCCTACGGCAAGTTTCAGAGAGGAAGCGGGGCCCAGGTGGCGGCGCTGGACGCCGCCAGCGGCGGTCGGGACGCAACGTGGCGCAACTGCCGCGCCGGTCCGCGAGGTCCAGCCCGTTGAGCAGAGAACTTGGCACCAAGCGCAGCTATGGCTTTGGCTCTGTCTGCTGGTGGTGCCCCGGGTGCTGGCGGTGGGGCGCTGCTTCCGCGCCGACGGCACGTTCACGCGCACCGTGCTGGCGTCAGGCTACCAAAGCACGAACCAGTTCAGCTTCTCGGTCACCGTCTCCGACTGCCTCTACGCGGTCAAAGTCATGGCCGACGGCCGCACGAATCAAATGGGCCATGAAGAGGTCGCCTATGACGGCCGAGACTTCTACCAAGTCCGGTACCTCAACGAGGCGCCGCTGAGTGCCCGAACGAACGGCCAACCGGTCGAAATCAACGCCTTTGTCCGGTCCCAGCGCATTCCGAGCATTGTGGGCGGGAGCTGGTTGCCGCACGTTTGGTTTCCTTTTGGGGCGGGTTGTTACCTGAGGACGGTTGCGTCGGGGTTGGTCACGTCCGAGTTCCTTACGCCGGCCTCGGCGGCCGATTCCTTCCGACCGGCGAAGGTCTGGTTCTATCCCGGGGATTCGAACGTCGTTCAGCGCATGGTTATCCTCTGTCCGGGATACTTCCAAAATCCTGGCCAAAAGCTCATCCATCGGTACCCGCCGCCCTTTGACCAAGGCTTCACGAACATGATTTACCTCTGTCGGAGCGCCCGGCGAGTCGGCGGCACCCTGGTTCCGACCTCGTTCCGATGGACCTGTTACGATGTTAGCGCCCACGGCTCGAGGAAACCCGAGTGGAGGCCGGTCTGGGCGCTGGAGGGGACGGTGGAGCATATCGAACCAAGCCCGGCGGTGGGTGATTTCCAGCCGGTTTTGGCCGGAGAGGCAGCCATCTTTGACTACCGGCTCGACGAGCTGAGCAAGGTCGCGGCGGAGCCGTACTTCGCCAGGGAATTCTGGCAGCCCGGAGAAGCGCGTTTCGAAAAAGAGGTTCGTGCCAGGGTGGCGAAGCGTGAGTCCTCGGCGGGTTCCCCCGTGGGCCGAACGCCATTGCTGGTGTTTCTGTGCCTGTTTCTCGCCGCCGCCACATTCGCCGCGTTCCGCTATGGAAGAGCCCCAGCCTGAACCGAGAAGCGGGTGGGTGCCGAACTGCGCGGCGCCGAAGTGCAGGTTCCTGGCCACGCGGCCACAGGGCCCGGCGGCTTGGTCCCAAAGCATATGGGCGCCGCGAGCTCCGCGGTTGGGGTGGCAGGCACGCCCATGACGGCGCCCTTCAGGTTCATGGGCGGGAGCGGGCGGCGGCGGTCGGTTTTCCTCTGGTGGCTCCTGCTGCTCAAGGGAGGGTATCTCCTGGTTTTGTTGGGTGTGGCCGCCCTTGGGGACCGTTTCGATACCGACATGTTCCATCGGGTGATGGCACGCTGGCCGCACGACGGAGAGCCGGTGTTCGCAAGCCACTTGGCGACCTGGGACGCCGCGCATTACCTGAGCCTGAGCGAGCGCGGTTACCAACCGGGCACGCCCGACTGCGCGTTCTACCCGCTCTGGCCACTGCTGGTGCGATGGTGCGCGCCATTGTTCGATGGCAGCCACGTGCTCACTGGCCTAGCGTTGTCCAACGTTCTTTCCCTGGCGGCCTGGCTGCTGTTCCATCATTTAGTGGTGC
>JAJXTA010000780.1 GCA_021784265.1 bacterium
GACGATCTGCATGGCCCGGCCGCCCAGCACGAACGAGGGGCGCACCAGCACCGGGTAACCCAGGCGCCGGGCCACGGCCAGGGCCTCGGCCTCGTTGGTGGCGATGCCGTTGGGGGGCTGCGGGATGTCGAGCCGGTTGAGCATCGCGGCGAATAACTTGCGGTCTTCGGCGACCTCGATGCTCTGGGGGGAAGTGCCGATGATGCGGACACCGGCTTGCTGGAGCCCCAGGGCGAGATTCAACGGCGTCTGACCGCCGAACTGGGCGATGGCCCCCCAGCACTTCTCCCGCTCGTAAATATGCAGCACGTCTTCGAGCGTCAACGGCTCGAAATAGAGCCGATCGCTGGTGTCGTAATCGGTCGAGACCGTCTCCGGGTTCGAGTTGACCATGATGGTCTCGAAACCATCCTCCTTCAGGGCGAAGGCGGCGTGGACACAGCAATAATCGAACTCGATGCCTTGCCCGATGCGGTTGGGCCCCCCGCCTAGAATCATCACTTTGCGCTGGTCCGACGGTTTGACCTCGTCGTCGCCGCAGTCGTAGGTCGAGTAGTAATACGGGGTGTAAGCCTCGAATTCCGCCGCGCAGGTGTCCACCAGCCGGTAGCTCGGCGTCAGACCCAGGCGGTGGCGCTCCGCACGCACCTCCGCCTCCGTGCGCCCGGTCAAATGCGCGATTTGGCGGTCGGAGAATCCGAACGACTTGGCTTTGGCGAGTAATTCCGGGTCCATGCAAGTGGGCGTGTGTCGCCCCGTGATCAAAACTGGGGAAGTAAGCCTGAGCGGGGGCCGGGTGGCAAGCTCGGGCTGCGGGTCCGGGTGGCCCGGCGGCCCGGGGGCGCCGCCCCGGCCGGATGGCAAAGCCTTGTCCTGCGTGAGGGGATTGCGGTAGAAGTCACCCCATGTCCAGGTCTGAGGTCGGGTGGCGGCGTCACGGCGCGGCGGCGTTCGCGTGCCTCGGCGGGGTGCTGTTGGGGTTGAGCTTGCTCAAGCTTGGCAACCCCGTGATCCTGGATCGGCTGGTGCGGCCTCCGACCAGCCTCTGGGAGGCGCTGTTCGAGCCTTGGCCCGTGGCCTGGGGTTACGGCCTGCTGGCGGTCGTGGCCCTCCTGGGCGTCGCGATTCGGTTCAGTCGGGCGGGAACACCGCCTGCGTCCGCCGGGCCGAGCGTGGGCGGGAGAGGCCGCTGGCGCGGCAGGCTGGTCGTCCTCCCGGCGCTCTGGTTGGCGTGGCAGGGCTTGGCCGCCAGCCGCACCATCGAACCGCGGCTAACTTGGCCCACGCTCGTGCACTTCGGCGCGGTCGTCGCCGGCTTTTACGCCGCCTTGTTCGTCCTGGCCCGGTCGCGGGGGGGCGAGGTGTTCTGGACGGCTTTACTCATCGGCTTCCTCCTTATGCTCTGGGTCGGTTTCGGCCAACATTACGGCGGGTTGGAGGAGACCCGCCGCTACATCTACTCCCAGCCCGGCTGGGAGCAACTGCCGCCCGAACAGCTCAAGCGGCTGGGGAGCAACCGCATCTTCGCCACCCTGCTCTACCCCAACACCTTGGCGGGGGTGCTCTTGTTGCTGCTGCCGGCGATGTTGGTGACCGTGTGGCGCGGCACTCACCGCTGGCACCGGCTGGCCGGCGCGGTGGCCACGGGCCTGCTGGCCTACGCCGGCTCGGCTTGTTTGGTCTGGTCCGGTTCCAAGGCGGGATGGTTGATCGCCTTGGCGATGGGGTGGGTTTTGCTGTTGCACCTGCCACTGCCGCGCGTCGCGAAGTGGCTCTTGCTCGCGGGCCTGCTCCTGGCCGGGCTGGCCGGTTTCTTCCTCCGGTTCTCCACCTATTTCTCCAAAGGGGCGACCAGCGTCGGGGCCCGGTTTGACTACTGGGCGGCGGGCTGGAAGACCGCCTGTCGGTACCCGTGGCTCGGGGCGGGGCCTGGCACGTTTTCGGTCACCTACGCCCGGCTCAAACCACCGCGCGCCGAGATGGCCCGTTTGGCCCACAACGATTACCTCGAGCAGGCCAGCGACTCCGGGTTCATCGGGGCCGCGCTCTACCTAGCCTTCGTGGCGGGCTCCTTGGTCGTTCTCCATCGGACGGTTCGTGGTGACCCGCGGCGATTCGCGGTGTGGCTGGGGTTGCTGGGCTGGGCGCTCCAGGGGTGTGTCGAGTTCGGCCTCTACATCCCCGCCACCGCTTGGACCGGTTTCTGGCTGTTGGGCTGGCTGTGGGGGGTGGGGACGAAAATGGCAACTGACGCGGAACCGTGCGTGCTCGAACCCCATGCCGAGCCGTCGCCGGGTCATCTGTCGCCCCGCGCCTCCCTTTGATCGATGTCTGGCGCAGACCGGCCCGGCGGTGGCGAAGCGGGCCGGAGAAGGGGCTCCTCCGCTCGGAGCCGCCGTGCGAAGGCGGCGATCGCCCGTTGAGCCGTCAAACCGCTCATCCCGGCACCGCGCTCTCTGGCGCCGGGGCGGCCGGGCCCTCGGCAGCCACGGCGGCCAGGGCCGCCACAGTCATTTCGCGGATCATTTCCTCGAAACTAATGCGTGGCGCCCAGCCGAGCTGACGCTTGGCCTTAGCCGCGTTGCCCAAGAGTTCCTTGGGTTCAGCGGGTCGGATGAGACGCCGGTCTTGCCGCACATACTGGTGCCAATCCAGTCCCACCGTGCCAAACGCAACTTCCACAATATCCTGCACTCGATGCAAGGCCCCGGTGGCCACCAGGTAATCATCGGCCCGCTCCTGCTGGAGCACCAACCACATC
>JAJXTA010000781.1 GCA_021784265.1 bacterium
CCACCCCGCGGCTTGGCGGCTTGGCGGTCTTTGCCGGCTTCTGCTTCCCCTGGACGGGCTTTTACCTCCTGGACAACCGGGTGACCCTCACCTTCCAGAGTTACGACCGGCTCTTCGCCGCCCTCCTGCTTGGAGCCGGGGCGATGCTGGCGCTGGGGGTTTATGACGATCTGAAAGGACTCACGCCGCTGCGGAAGTTGGCGGTACAGGTGGTGGTGGCGACGGGTCTTTACCTGCTGGGGTACCGGATCGTGGTGCTCAGCATCCCGTTTGACGGGGCCCTCGAGCTGGGCGGCTGGAGTCTCCCGGTCTCGGTGCTGTGGATGGTCGGGGTGACCAACGCCATCAACCTCCTGGACGGCATCGATGGCTTGGCCACCGGGGTGACGGCCTGCATCGCCCTGGCGCTGGCCCTCATCAACATCCTAGCCGGCAACATCGTGGTGGCCCTGTTGACCCTCTGCCTGGCTGGGGCGTGTCTGGGGTTCCTCCCGCACAACTTTTCCCCGGCTCGGATCTTCCTGGGTGACTCCGGGAGCTTGTCGCTGGGCATGATCTTGGCCGGCATCGGCATTATCTCCCTCTTCAAGGCCGCCACCGCGACGTTGCTGGCCGTGCCGCTGATCTTGTTCGGTCTGCCGTTGTTCGACACCGCCAGCGTCGTGGTGGGGCGGGCGTGGCGGGGCGCCCCCCTGCTCAAAGCGGATAAGACCCATGTCCACCACCGGCTGCTGGCGCTGGGGTGGACCCAGAAGCAAGCGGCCTACCTACTATATAGTATTAGCGCAGCCTCAGGCCTCCTCGCCATCACGCTCAGCCTGGGCGAAACCCCGTGGCCGGTGGCTGTGACCGGGGTCGTGGTCCTCACCTTTGCCCTCTTCGCCTGGCGGGCCGCGCGCCGCCGGCACGACCCACCCCCGGTGGCCCCCTAACCGATGCTCTCCCTGCCCGAAGCGCGCGAGCGCATCCTGACTGCGATAGTGCCGCTGTCCACGCAACGCCTCCGCCTCACCGCAGCCGCCGGCCGCGTCCTGGGCGAGGAGCTCCGTGCTCCTGGAGATTTGCCCCGGTTCGCCAACTCCGCCATGGACGGGTATGCGGTGCGCGCCGCGGACTTGGCGGGCCTGCGGCCTGGCCAGTCGGTGGGCTTGCAGTGCGTCGGGAAGGTGGCGGCGGGGGCGGCGCCAGCCGCCGTGGTAACGCCGGGCACTTGCATCCGGCTCTTCACCGGATCGCCTTTGCCAGCGGGGGCGGACACGGTGGTGATGCAAGAGGACACCCGCCGCGAGCCCGGCAACCCTGAGGTAGTCTGGTTCCACGAGGCGGCTGAGCCGGGCGAGAACGTCCGCCAGCGCGGCGAGGACATCCGGCAAGGCCAAGTGCTCCTCCCACCGGGCGTCCGGCTGACGGTCGGCCGCATTGCCTTGCTTGGCGCTCTCGGGGTGGAATCCGTTGCGGTGGGCCGCCAACCGCGCCTGGCCCTACTGGCGACGGGCAGCGAGCTGCGCGAGGCGGGTGAACCGCTCGGGCCCGGACAAATCTACGAGAGCAACCGAGCCGGGCTGGCGACCCTGGCCCGGCGCGCCGGCGCCCGGCCCACGCGCTTGCCCCTGGTTCCCGACGAGCCGGAAGCCACCCAAGCGGCTCTCGCGCGGGCCTTTCATCACCGCGACGTCGTCGTCTCCTCCGGGGGCGTTTCCGTCGGGGAGATGGACTGGGTTAAGAGCGCCTTCACTGCTGTGGGGGGCAACCTCGAGTTTTGGAGGGTCGCCGTTCGGCCGGGCAAACCGTTTGTGTTTGGGCGCTGGCGGGACGCTTACTTCTTCGGATTGCCGGGGAATCCGGTCTCCGCCCTGGTCACTTTCTGGTTGCTGGTCGCGCCGGCCTTGGCGCGACTCCAAGGAGTCAAGGATTGTGCCCTCCCGACCCAAACGGGGGTGGTGGCGGAAGCTCTGGTCAACCAAGGCGACCGTCCGCACTTCCTTCGCGTGCGGCTCGAGGGCGGGCAGGTGCGCTCGGCGGGGTTGCAGGCCTCCCATGCCCTGGGAGCGCTGGCACAGGCTAACGGCTTGGTCGAAGTCCCCCCAGCCACGACCCTGCCGACGGGCACCGTCGTGCCGGTATTGACCTGGGACTAGGCCGCGCCCACGGGGGCGCCCCTCGTCGCCCTCGCGGTGGAACCGACACGGGCATTTACAAAGCAACTGGTTCGTGCTCTGCTACCAGTAAACCGCAGTGGACTTCGAACAGCCCCCGGGTCCACGCCCTTGGGTGAGGGTTAGCCCGGAGGACCGGCGGGGGGCTTGGCGGGACAGAGTCGGCGGTGGCGGCGGCGTTACCCACCGCCCGCAAAAACGATTAAAGCGTTGCGGCCCAACTTCCGATAACACCAATTGAGACTTCGATGACGACGAACGGGCGGTGCGGTCACAGACAGCGGTCTGGGCCCGACGCCGCGGAGCGCTGCCGACGGTGGGGGCGGTCGAGCGCCCCAGAGCGCCCCGGCCCGAGGCGGCGGGCTGGTGCCCCGGTCCGCCCCCTCGCCTGAGCATCGTCAATCATGCCGCCTAGCGTGCCTGCCCTCCAATCTAGCGCTCGAGCTGATGAGGCGTCCCGGAGCGACTCCGCTCCGGCCCCAGCCTCAGGGCTGGGTCTGTCGCTGCATTGGTTAGACGGGGGGACGGCGCTGGTGGACCAGGGGGGACGGACGGTGGCGGTCAACGAGGCCCTGGCGGCCTGGTTGGGTAGTCCGGAGCGGG
>JAJXTA010000782.1 GCA_021784265.1 bacterium
CCGGCCGGCGCAACTGTTTGGTTCTGTGATGGTTATCAGCCGGAGAACTCATGATCAACGGGGAGGAGGCCGCCCTGCCACTGACGGAAAGGTTTACACTTTGGCGGACAACTGGCGGAGCTCGGGACCGGCCGGTGGCAACACGTCCGCGGCGAGCCGTTGGCGGCCAACAGGTTGCGTTGGCGTGCCCAGCTTACCTCATCGCTGGCATGAGCTATGCTCACCGATTAGGCGACTCATGACGTAATGATTGAAGTCAGTAATCGATGACGACAGAACCTCCTCGACGCCTATGAACACAGTTCCTCGCCTTTTTCTCAGTGGCGCTGCGCTTGCCTGCTTGGCGGCGGTGACCACTCAAGCCGTGCCGGTGGGCTACGACATTGGCATTACCACGTCCTACGCCAACGGAAACAACGGCGGCCTCCTCGATGCGGGACCGGCCGGCAGTCCGGATACAGGCTTCGCTACCTTTGTCAACAACGGCAGCTCGACCTTCATCGGGAACCTGATTCTGGATGGAACAACGCCGAGCGCTGTCCATTACAACACGACGCTGGCGGTTACGCTTGCTCCCGGCCAAAGCAAGGTATTGAGCTTGAACAACGAATCCAGCAACTCGGGGGGATTCAATCCCACCGCCGGCGCTGGGAGCCTTGATAATGGCATCCAAGTCGAGCTGGTGGGGAACATGACGTTGGGCGTCAACACCGAGGCCGTGAACCTGAGCGTGTACGACAGTCAGATCCACTCGGGCGTGTTCCGCAGCGCCAACGGACATTCGTCGGACAGCTATGTGCTGCAAGGCGGCGACCCCTACGGCGGTGATACGGGGGATGCCTTTGAGCTCTCGCAGACATCGGGTCAGTACGCGTTCTTCGAGGCTTCGGCGGTTCCTGACGCGGGCGCGACTGGGAGCCTCCTCGGGATCAGTCTGGCGGCGCTGGCCGGTCTTTATCGCCGCCTACAGGCGAACTAAGCGGGCGCCGGCGGTCACGACGCTTTTCCAGGCAGCCACCAACGAACGCATAGGGTCGGTTCCTGCAGACAACGCCCTCTCTCGGCCTGGGGCCGAGAGAGGGCGTTTCCATCGGTGGGTCCGGGTTGGCGGAGGCGCGCGGCCACGCGTGGCAGAGCCGCACGGTCCCTCCGCGGGCAAGCGCCCGGCGGGAACCAACGCCCCGGAAGGTCCCACCTCACACCGTCGGGCCACCAGTGCGACGGCGATCGGTCGCGGTCCACCCCGCGGGGCCGGAAGTGAGGGCAAGGTTGCCCTTGTGCGGGCGGAACTCGGGGTATACGTTGGGGCCGTCACGCGATTATGACGGCGATTAGAGCGGCTTGTACTCAGCACCCGGGCGGGTGCTCCCCCGCACCCCCACCCGTGGCGGCGGCGGGGCGGGCCCCGGCACACCCACGTCGCGTTGAGTCGAGCGGCGACGGGAGCCGACCGCGCCGAGCTGTGGGCCGAGAGGAGCCGAGCGAGGCAGGTTTGCCTTTGCGGAGCGCGGCGGCGGCTTTGCTCCTGTGGTTGGCGGTGCCGGGTGTGCCGGCCCGGGCGGCCGCACCGGCGCCCCTGCCTCCGGCGGCCGGGCGGAAGGTGGATTTCACCCGGGACATCCGGCCGATCCTGGCTTCCCGCTGCTATCAGTGTCATGGCCCCGAGAAGCAGAAAGCCGAGCTCCGCCTGGACACCCGCGCCGGTGGGCTCAAAGGAGGTGAAGCGGGACCGGTGATCGTGCCGGGGCAGAGCGCGCGGAGTCTGCTGGTCCAACTGGTCGTGGGGATGGACCCGGACAAGCGGATGCCGGCCAAGGGCCCGCTGTTAACGGCGGAACAGATCGGGCTGCTGCGGGCCTGGATCGACCAGGGAGCCGTGTGGCCGGAGGTTCCCGGCGCGGTTCAGGTCGTGGCGAAGGTGGACCACTGGGCCTTCAAAGCGCCGGTGCGGCCCGCGCTCCCGGCGGTGCGTGAGCGGGGCTGGCCGCGCAACCCGATCGATCGCTTCGTGCTGGCCCGACTGGAGAAGGAGAAGCTGGCCCCGTCGCCTCGGGCGGACCGGGTGACGCTGATTCGGCGCCTGAGTTTGGACCTATTGGGCCTGCCGCCCACACCCCGGGAGATCGACGCCTTCGTGGCCGACCGGCGGCCCGACGCTTACGACCGGCTGGTCGAGCGGCTGCTGGCCTCGCCGCACTATGGCGAGTGCTGGGGCCGGCATTGGCTGGATGTCGCCCGCTACGCCGATACCAACGGCTACGAGAAGGACCTGCCCCGGAGCATCTGGCCCTACCGCGATTGGGTGATCGACGCCCTCAACCGCGACTTGCCCTACGACCAGTTTACCATCGAGCAACTGGCGGGCGATCTGCTCCCGAACGCGACGCTCGAGCAACGGGTGGCGACCGGGTTCTTGCGCAACTCGATGGTGAACGAGGAAGGGGGCATCGATCCGGAGCAGTTCCGGATGCAGGGGATCATCGACCGCATGGACGCCCTGGGCAAGGCCTTCCTGGGGCTGACGATCAATTGCGCCCAATGCCACAATCACAAGTACGACCCCATTGCCCAGCGCGAGTATTATCAGCTCTTCGCCTTTTTGAACGACCAGGATGAACCCAGCCTCGAGGTCCCCTCGGCCGCGCAGCTCGCCCAACGGGCCGAGATTCGCCGGCAGGTCACGGCGCTGGAGGACCAGTTGCGCCACGAGGATCCGGACCTGCCGACCCGCCAGGCGGCCTGGGAACAGGCCGT
>JAJXTA010000783.1 GCA_021784265.1 bacterium
TCTGAGGATACGCTTTCCCGCTTCCTTGTCCAGCGGGCCGGCTTTATGATGCGGCGCGATGGCGGCCAGTACGGAATACTTTAATCAGTGTCGCGCCCTCCTCGAGGTGGTGGCGGTCCAGGAACAGGCGATCGGGCAGGCGGCGGAGTGGTTTGCCGCGACCATCCTGGCTGGGCGGATGGTGCACTTGTTTGGCTCCGGCCACAGCCGGATTCTGGTCGAGGAGATGTGGCCGCGCTACGGTTCGTTTCCTGGGTTCAACCCCATCGTCGAGTTGTCGCTCAGCTTCCATAACCTGGTGGTAGGCGCCAACGGCCAGCGCCAAGCGATGTTCCTGGAGAACGTCAGCGGACTGGCGGGGCGTATCTTGCGGAATTTCGATCTGTCGGCCCGGGACAGCGCGCTGATTGCCTCGTCGAGCGGGTGCAACGTGGTGCCCATCGAGATGGCGCAAGGCTTTCGCCAGCGGGGCATCAAAGTGGTGGCCATCATCAGCCGTCGTCACGCCCGTGCCAGCCACAGTCAACACCCCGACGGCAAGAAGTTGGAGGATTTCGCCGATCTGGTGTTGGATACCGGGGCGCCGGTGGGTGATGCGATGGTGCGTTTGGCGGGCCTCGACACCCCGGTGTCCCCGGGCTCGACGGTCGGCGGCTGTCTCCTGGTCAATGCCATCAAAGCCGAGGTCGCCGAGCGCTTGGTCCGGGCCGGCCGCCCGCCCACGGTGCTCACCGCCGGCGCGGTGGTCGGGGGTGACCGGGCAGCGAGCTTGTTCGAGGCAGCCTACGACGAACACGCCCGCCGCCTGGCGGGCCTCTACCAGCACCTGGGCGAAGCCACCCCACGCCCCGCGGAGCCACCGCCACCCGCGTCTTGACCTGCCCTCGGTCCCCTCGTCGCTTCCTGTCCCATGGCACCCACCCCTTTGCGCACCACCGTCATCGGGAGCTACCCTTTTCCTGGTTGGCTCGAATTCGCCTGCCAGCATCTGGCTGAGTTCGGTCCCGACGACCTCACCGAGTTGATCGACGATGCCGTCGCCGTCGCCGTACGGGACCAGCTCGCGGCGGGGTTGGATGTTATCACCGACGGGGAACAAACGCGGCTGGACTTCAACCTCTCCTTTTACGGTTTCCTGGAGGGGGTCGAGCTGGAGAGCAAGCCTCCCCGCCGTTTCGGCCCGCCGGCGCACGATCAGCGGGGTAAACACAAGGTCACCGGCGAGCTGCGCGCCCCGCGGGGGCTGGGCACGGTGGTCGATTTCCGCCGGCTCCAGCGGCTGGCCCCAGCGCCGGGGCCTATCCTCAAGGCCAGCGTTCCGGGGCCTTACACCCTCAGCGGCCGCTTGCTGCCAAACCCGCGCTACCCGGACCGCTGGGCGCTGACCGAGGCCTTGCTCCCGCTGGTCCGCGACGAGTTGGTGGCGTTGGTTGAAGCCGGCTGCCGCGAGATCACCGTCGATGAGCCGTCGATGAGTTGCTATGCCCACCGCGAGGACCCGCGGCGTTTTGTCGCCTTGTTCAATCGGACGGTCGAACCGGTAGTCGGGCGCTGCCGGCTTTCGACTCACCTCTGCTTTGGCAATTACAAAGGGCGCGCCGTTGGGCCCCGGCGGTACGCCCCGATGTTCCCCGCCTTCCTCGATTTCCACGTGGACGAAATCCATCTCGAGATGGCCAGTCGCGAGTTCGCCGAACTGGAGCTCATTGGCGAGATTGCCCGGCGCAAGGCCGTCGCCGTCGGCATTATCGACGTTAAGAGCTACTACGTCGAAACGGTCGCGGACGTGGCCAGCCGGGTGCGTGCCTGCCTGCGTCATGCCCCGGCGGATCGCCTCGCCCTGGCGCCGGACTGCGGCTTGAGCCAGACGGCCCGCTGGGCCGCGCGGGCCAAGCTGACCAACCTTGTGGCTGGTGTCCGCGAGGTGCGGGCGACCCTGTGAGCGAGGCCGCGTGATCAAGCCGTGGCGCCAAGACGCGGCCTTCCTCGCCGACGTCGCCGAGGCGCGGGGCGGGTCGCGCGAGCACTTCTGCCTCTGGTGGCTGGGTCAAAGTGGCTTCCTCGTGCAATGGCAGGGCCGCCACCTGCTGCTGGACCCGTACCTCTCCGACTCGCTCACCCGCAAATATGCCAACACCGACAAGCCCCACGTGCGGATGACAGAACGGGTGGTGGCGCCGGAGTGTCTGGACTTTCTCGAGGTGGTCACCTCCAGTCATAACCACACCGACCATCTGGATGCCGACACCCTCCTGCCCCTCGTGCGAGTCAATCCCCGCCTCCGCCTCCTGGTCCCCGAGGCCAACCGCGACTTCGTTGCTCAGCGGTTGGGCGTGCCCGCGGCGTTCCCCGTTGGGCTCGATGCCGGGCGGAGCCTCGAGCTGGCCGGGTTCACCTTCCACGCCGTGCCCGCCGCCCATGAATCGCTCGAGCGCGACGCCCGCGGACGGTGCGTCTATCTGGGCTATGTCGTCCAGTTCGGTCCCTGGACGCTTTACCATAGCGGCGACACCGTCCTCCACGAGGGGATGGTGGCCGGCCTGCGCCGCTGGCGCATCGATCTGGCGTTGCTGCCGATCAACGGGCGGGCCCCCGAACGGCGCGTGAGCGGCAACCTCTGGGGCCGCGAGGCCGCCCAACTAGCCCACGACATCGGCGCCCGTCTCGTGGTCCCGTGTCATTACGACATGTTCACTTTCAATACCGCCACGCCGGACGAATTCCTGGCCCGCGCGCGGGCCTTGAACCAGCCC
>JAJXTA010000784.1 GCA_021784265.1 bacterium
GCCCCAGAGCCCCAGCAGGTATGCCCCCACCTCCGCGTGGGTGCAGCCAAAGGCCTCCCGCTCGGCCGCGAGCACGGGGCACTGGCGGGCCCGGGCCAAATCCGTCACTAGGCGATAGTCGGCCGGCGCATTGGCGATCAGGATCAGTTTGCCGGCATCGTGCAACAGGCCGGCCGTGAAGGCCTGCTCGCCCAGGGTCGCATCCCCATGCTCCAGCGCCACCACTTGCCGGGCCAATTCCGCCGTCTGCAAACTGTGTTCCCAGATGCGTTCCACCGGAAACTCCCGCACCTGGGTCCGATCAAAGGCCGCAAACACATGAATCCCCAAGGCGAGCGAGCGAATGACCCCGACCCCGAGGAATTGCACCGCTTCCCCGACCGTCTCGGGGTGCCGGGCATAACCGAAGAAGGCGGAGTTGACCAATTGGAGCAACTTGGCGGTGAGACCGGGGTCTTGAGCGACGATGGCGCCCAGGGCGGTGATCGGGGCGCCGGGGTCTTGCAGGACCTCCAGCAACCGCAGATACACCCGCGGGACCGCGGGGAAGGTCTGCATCTGAGCCACCAGACTCCGCAGCCGCTCGTCGCTCAGCCGCTGGCGCAGCCGACCGACGCGCGCCAGCATGGCCTTGAGGCGGAGCAGGTCCCAAGGTTTATCCAGGAGTTGGTGAATCACGCCCAGGTTCTTGAGCACCAGTTCCTGATCCACCACGGACGAAACGATGATCCGGACGGTCTGCGGATGTCGGCGCATGACCTCGTTGAGCAACTGGGCACCGCTCATGCGGGGCATGCACATGTCCGCCACCACCACGTCAAAGGGGCGAGCCTCCAACAGCGCGAGCGCCTGGGCCCCGCTGGCAGCGAACGCCATCTCCCATTCCGCCGCCATCGGCCGGAACAGATGCTCCAGCGCCTTCAACACCGGCGGTTCATCGTCCACAAACAGAATCCGCGTCGTACGGTCGATCTTCATGCGTGCAGGTTCGGACCGCCGCGGTTGGAGGAGGGGCGGCGCCCGTGGGCGCATCGCCCACTCAGGTCACCAGCCGCGCTCCTAGCGTCAACATCCGCCCGTTGGCCGTAAAGTGGTGTCCGCGGCGCAAGCGATTCCGTCGGCGCTCGAGAGCGCCCTTACCTCCTATCGGCATCCGCCGCCCGCTCTTTAACCCGCACCGCGCGATCAGCTCCGGTATTGGGGGATTTTGCGCAGCTCACCGTCCTTCAGCGCGGAGGCATGAGCGACGATGCCCGGCACGGTCAGGTTCAAGGCCAAGGCGATGTCCACCAACGGACGGCGATCCTGCAAGATGGCGGTCACAAACTCATCCATGAGATAGCCGTGGGAGCCACCGTGCCCCCCGGCAGGCACGCCCGGAGGTAGGGGCGGCCGGGCCAAGGACGGCAGGGCCTGCGGCAAGCCTTCGTAGCGGCCGTAGAAGGCGCCTTTCTCCCCCCGCACCCGTCCCATCTCGCCACCGTGGCCTGGGGTGTCCCAACTGACCCCCATCCGAGCCGTCCCGCCCTCAGCGGTCCGGAACAAGGCAATCTCGGTGCCAAAGGGATTCTGGTACGGGTTGTTCGCCGGCTGGAGATGGTCCACCCGGCTCCGCACCCCTTGGCAACTGACCTCGGTGAAGCTGCCGGCCGTCACGCCCACGTAGTAGGCGTTGGAATGGGTCGGATACCACTGCGGCGGCAGCCCCACCCGCCAGTGCCGGTAGGAGTCAATCGGTTCGGGCATGTAGTGAAAGTACTCGCCTTCGGCATACACTAGCCGCCCCAGCCCCCCGGCCTGGTAGATCTGGCGCATCGCGTGCAGGTCCGCGTGGAAGCACGAGGTCTCGAACATCATGTACGTTCGGCCACTGGCCTTAACCCCGGCAAAAAGCCGCTCCGCCTCCTCCAGCGAGCCGAAGACCGCCGGCACGGCCGAGGCCACGTGTTTGCCGTGTTTGAGGACCTCTAAACAATGCCGGGCATGGCTGGGGGCGTCGGTGGCCACGAACACCGCCTCGATGCCGTCGTCCTTCACCAGCTCCTCCAGCGAGGGGTAGGTCTTGGCGCAACGGCACGCCCGCGCCAACCCGGCGCAACGCTCCGGAATCAGGTCGCTCACCGCTACGACCTCTACATTCGGGTGATTCTGGAACCCGAACTCAGCACCGAACTTGCAAACGCCATACCCCACGATCCCAACTCGCAGTTTGCGGTCGGAGACCGGCTGCCAGCCCCGGGCCGCGTTCGGGTCCTCGGCGGCGCGTTCGAACCCCTGGATGGGAGGTTCCGCCGCGCGCCCCCGCAGGCTCAAGCCCGCGGCGGCCACGCTGCCACCCAGCGTGGCCAAGAAGGCGCGTCGAGTCGGCCCTCCGGGCTCCGAGGGCGGTGGCGGACTCAGGCGAGGCGGGGCGGCGGCAACGGCGAGAGCGGCGTGCGGCGGGCGCGGGGTGGTGCTCATGAAACCTGACTATGGGCGGCGGCGCGGTGTCGTCAAGCCCGTGGGCCTGCTCTCGGCAGCAGCGCAAACCCTCGGCCACCAGCTTGCGCTTGCGCCCCCGCGCCTCCTGGGCCAAGGTCCAACCACATGACACGAGACCAGGGCCAATTCCTGCGGGTCATAGGAGAAAGGCAGGCGAGCCTTGTCGGCGTTCTTGGCCGCCGGATGTCCGGTCTCCTCTCACCAGCGCCGCCCGTGACTCTGCGCCATCCAAACACCCCCTCCGCCACGGGCGAGACGCCGGCC
>JAJXTA010000785.1 GCA_021784265.1 bacterium
ACTTTATACTAGAAGTTCCCCCACGCCAAACGAGACGGCGGCGAGCTTCCCGGAGGTTCCCGACCGCCGCCCCCCCAACCCTCAACAGTAGCTCTGCCAGAGACCCGCCCGGCTCGGGGCATACGCCCGCTGGAGCTGGTGCAGGTTGCGCTCCCGCCGGTCCAGGTCGTGGAGCCGCTCCTCGGCCCGGCGGCGCTGCTCGTCCACCAGTTCGCTGTTCCGCAGCTCCAACAGGATCAGCTCGTCCACAATGCGGCGCACTTGGGGGTCGATCCCCCGCCGCTCGCCGCCGCTGACCTGAGCTTCGGCCTGAGCTTGCTCGGTCGTCGTGAGGATCCGGCGTTGGAGGTCCTTCTTCGCGCCCTGACACTTGGCCACCTGGGGCCACGCGGCGGCGCGAATCGCCTCCCCTTCAGCCTCCGTCCAGACACGCCACTGCTGATAGAGTTCGAGGAGGTCGGTCTGGGCACTCACGGGGCGGGCCGGTTGAGGGTGACAGCCTAAGCCTGAACCACCAGGGCCCGGGGGCGATCGTCGGCGCCGCCAAGTTGGCCCTGACCCTCGAGCATCTGCGCCCACGCATCCCGCAGCACCGTCACCCGCGAGACGACTTCGCGGATGCCCGCTTCCTGCTTGCGGACGTTGCTCTGTTGGAGGCGCCCATCCATATAGACATACAGCCGGCGCATGGTCGTGGCAAACTCGCCCCCCGCCTCCATGTCCAGCGAACGGTTCAACTCCCGCAGGATCTCCTGGGCGCGGATGACGTTGTTGCTGATCGTCTGGTTGAACTGGAGCGGGTCGGTGTGGACAAACCCGGCCAGGGCTCGCTCCAGAAACCGCAAGGCGCCATCGAAGAGCATCAAGACCAACTGCCCCGGGGGGGCAGTCTGGGTGGCCACCTGGCGATACGACTGCCACGGATTGGTACGACTCATGAGGAAACGCGCCGCGGCGCTAGCTCGACTCCTTGGGGAGTTGCATCGCCAGCAGCTTGGAGAGCTTCTGGATGATGACTTGCGGCGGATAATCCGGCACCGCCAGGGCGTCCTGCCCGCGGGCCACGGCCTCGGGACGTACATCCGCGGTCTGTTGGTAAGCGGCCTCTAACGCCGCCGCGCCGCTGAGCGTCACCTGGTCATTGCCAGCGCTCGGCACCCGGGTGGCCGCCGTGGTTGGCCCCACCCAACTCACGGCACTCGTCACCAGTTTTGGGTCAATTTGCATAAGACCTTCCTTCCAAATGTGGCAGGCTAATGCTGTGCGACCTTTTCATCCACTGTCTTCTATCGGCAGGCTCTCGGAGAACTTTAGCCTCGCCCGCGACGCCGCTCACCGGTCCGGCAGCGTCGCCAGCAGGGCGCTGAGCGCGTACTGGGCGAACCGCCGCGGCGAGGCTAGGACACTGAGAGAATCACTTAAGGGGCGTGGATCCTGCTCCGCCTGCTGGGCGTAGCGGCGGGCCGAATTGGCCACCTGGGGGTCCCCGGCGTCAAACGTCTCGTCCACCGACCACAGGATCGGGGAAGGCTGGCCATCGACCAGCTTGAGGTTCCATCCCACCGCCAAGGGCGCGTAGGCCCGGTAGTTGTTGAGTTGGGCGAAAAGCACCGCGTCGCAGCCCGACTCCTCTTTGAGCTTGTCGAAAAACCCCCGCGGCAAGCGGTCCTGGGTACTCCAAGCGGGCCGCCCGGTCCAGTGCAGCAGTTGGGCTGGGGTGACTGGCTGAAGCTCGAACCGCCTGATCTTGTTCAGTTCGGCCCAGAGCACCGGCTCCAGCGCTTCCCGGCCCGCGGTGAGTTGGGCTTCGTCCCGCCCCACCGTCAACGGGAGCACGGCGACCCGGCGCAGGTTCTTGGGCAAAAACGGCTCTCGCCGATAGACGTTGGCGGGCTCGAAACCCGGGCCCAGCACCGGGTCGGAGAGGTGCAGCGAGGTGCAACCGCTCAAACTCAGACCCCCGAGCAGCAGCCACGCCGGCAGGCGACCCCGCCGACCCCACCGCGGCCCGGCGCCCTGCGGCGACGGTGTGCCCATGAGGCGCGCCGCCGAGCGAGCGGGAAAAAGGCGGAACAGCATCGGTCTGGAGCGGCAGCGGGGTGACGGCGCCTACAGGCCGTTCTGTTGCAGATACGCCAGTTGCTGGTTGATCTGCGACTGCGCGGTTTCCATGGCGACGAATTCGTTCGTCATCCGCTGTTTGTCATTCTGGATGAGCCGGTCCATGTTGGCGACTTGCGTATCGATCCCGTTGGACTGCTGCGTCAAGTCCCCTTGCTTGGCCACCAGCGTGCCATTGACGCCAATCGTGTCGTTGAGGAACGAGTTCATCTGCACCGCAATCCCGTTGGTGGAGTCGGTGAAGAGCTGTTGGACGCCGCTCATGTTGTTGGTCAACGCGGCGGTCAACGCGGTGCCATCGCCCAGACTGAGCGTGTTATTGTTGCCGTTGGCCACCACCCCGAGCGCATCCAGACTCAGCACGCTGCCGTTGGAGGTGGTCCAGGAGGTGTCGGTGAGGGTGCGGAGTTTATCGGTGATGGCGTAGGCGTCGCTATCGCCCGTGAGGAGGCCCGGGACGAGATTGCCGCTGGCGTCGGTGCTGGTCGCCGTCTGCGCGTCGATCAGCGACTGCACCTTGTTGTATTGGTTGACGAAATTCGTGATCGCGGTCTGCACCGCGCCGGTGTTGGCCGTGACGCTGATGGTCGAACTCCCCCCCTGCTTGAGCGCCGTCACGGAGAG
>JAJXTA010000786.1 GCA_021784265.1 bacterium
ATTACCCACCAAGCGGGTTTCGAGGAAATGATCGCCCAGTTCCCCACCTGGCTGCGTCCGGAAACCGGGGTCATCAAGGCCATCGTCCGCGTGGAGTGAACTCCGCCCGCGGGCGAGGCTGCGACCTGCGGCGCGGGGCAGAACCCGGTTGACCTCGGATGGCGGCGGGCTACTGTCGTTGCATGCAACATGCACCCGGCTTTCTCAAGGTGGTCGATGAGGCGCGGCCACGTGTGCGCGAGCTGACCCTCGAGGCGGCGCGCGAACGCCTCACCCGCACTCCGCCCGCCGTGTTATTGGACGTGCGGGAGGATCACGAGTGGCACAATGGCCATGCCGCCCAAGCCGTCCACTTGGGCCGCGGCATCCTCGAGCGCGATTTGGAGGCGACGTTCCCCGACCCCGCCACCGAGATCATCATGTACTGCGGCGGCGGCTACCGGTCGGTGCTGGCGGCGGACATGGCCCAACGGATGGGCTACCAGCGCGTCGCCTCGCTCATCGGCGGTTACAAGGCCCTGGTGGCGGCCGGCTGGCCCATTACGAAGTAAGCGGCGTTCTTCCCCGCCCCCGGCCATCGTCCCGACAACGAGATGGTGACGTCGAGACCCGCAAACCGCCGCGCCGCGCGTCACGGCGCGGCGGGCGCGAGGCGGCGTCCCCAGAGCTGGCAGGCGAGGTCCAGGATCGGCACCGCCATAAGGAGACACGCCACCAGAAATGGCGACCAACGGAAGGTCTCCGGCAACAAGTTCCGCAACGCGGCGGGCCCCTGGGAAACCACGTGGAGGGCGTCGGCCATGAAGACATACAACGCCAGCACGGCCCCGAACGCGCTACAGGCCACGCTCGCCCGGGCGGGCCAGAGCGGGCGCTCCGGCGTGTCGAACTGGCTCAGGAGAGTGCCCCCAAGCACCAGCAATCCCGCGATCAGCATCGGGGCCACGACCGGTCCCCACCAGGGCAAGGGCAGGAGGAAGAGGATGTCCCAGTCCAACCAGCCCTGCGGCCAACCGGTGATGAGCTTCAGGAAGATGTAGTAGAAAATGTCCCATACCCCAAAGGCGATGAGCCCGTAGCCAAGCCGGCTGCGCCGGGTCCGCCCGGACAGCCAGCCCACCGCAAAGAGCATCACCAGCGTCGCAAACTCGCGGATCATCTCCGGTTTCTCCCACGGCGTGGGGCCCAGGGGCGGGGCATTCTGGTGCGGATCGGTCCGCCCGGTCAGATTCCGCAAGTAAAACACCACGGCGGCCTCGACCCAGGCCATGGCCACGGCATAGAGCGAGACCATGCTCCAACGCCAAACGCCTTCGGCGTCCGTTTGCGATTGCCCGGCGGTCATGGCAAGCACTCGGGAGGACGACGTTCAACGGCACTCATGCGCTCGGCGGATTCGTGGCAACGGTCTAGCTGGAGGCCGCCAAGGCGTGGGCGGTCGCCTGCGGCTCCGCGTCCCCGTGCGGCAGGCCGGCCCAATCACCGCCGGCGGACGGCCAATGATCGCCATAATCTCGCAGACGCCGCTCTACCGCGTCAATGACCTCATCCGGGGTCGAGGTGCCCGCGGTCAGCCCCACGGTGTCGGCCCCCTGGAACCACCCGATCTGCAGGTCCGCCGCCGTTTGGACGTGGAACACCCGGGCGCCCTGCCCGGCGCACGTCGCCACCAGCTCCCGGGTATTGTTGCTGTGCGCCCCGCCGACGACCACCACCACGTCGCACTGGTGCGCCAGCTCGAGGGCCGCCGCTTGCCGTTGCTTGGTCGGCTGGCACACCGTGTCCGTGAACCGCACGTCCGCCTCCGGAAACCGCCGGCGCAACCGCCCCACCAAGGCCCGCACCCGGTCGATGGGCTGGGTGGTTTGGGCGGCCACGCCGAACCGGGGTCGGGCAGGCAGTGCATCGATTTCCGCCTCCGTCAGCACCACGTCGAACGCCGCCAGGTCTTCCGTCAGCCCCCGCACCTCGACGTGATCGTGCTTGCCGATGATCACCGGGTGGTATCCCGCCCGAACGAGCGCCGCGACCGCTTGGTGCGCATAGTGAACCAGCGGGCAGGTCGCCTCGACCACCGTCAGCCCCCGAGCCCGCACCCGATCCCGGGCCTGGTCCGACGCCCCATGAGCCGTGATCATCACCGTCGCCGTGCCGACCTCGGCGGCTTGGCCCGCGATCTGGATCCCGCGGGCGCGCAGAGACGCTAGCACGCTCTCGTTGTGAACCAATTGGCCCAGGATCGTCAGCGGTGCTTGATTCCCTCGCGCCAAGGCGAGGCTGATGGCGTCACGAACGCCGAAACACATACCCAAATGGGTGGCACGAAGGATCCTCATAGGTCAAAGGGAGCGGGCGATGGTGCTCAGCGCCGCCCGCCGCGCCGGGGCGGTGCGAGGGGCCGACCGCAGGCGCGGCGGGGAGCAGGCAGCAGGCGGTGGGCGCGGCTTTGCAACACAAAGTATCGGCTACTATTGACCACCATAGTCACCACCAAGTTCAAAGGTTTCTTGCCTCACGCACGATCTGTTCCAACAAATTGATATAGGCGGCGAAGGCGTGCTTGCCCACCGGCGTCAGCGAGCAGGTGGTTAGCGGGCGGCGCGCTTGCCTGCTCTTGGTCAGCGCCACATAACCCGCCGCCTGCAAGGTCCGCAGATGCACGCTCAGGTTGCCGTCGGTCATCCGCAGGGTGTCGCGGATTTCGGTGAAGGAGAGCTCCGGCGAGGCGGCCAAGAGGGA
>JAJXTA010000787.1 GCA_021784265.1 bacterium
AAGCCTTGACTTGCCGTTCCTGAGCGAGCGCCTCGATCTGCGCCGCGGCCCCATGCACCAGCACCACGCGAACATTGAGCGAACGCAGCACCGCCACATCCAGGAGGATATTGGCGAAGTTCTCATCGGTCACGATGGCGCCATCGACACTGATGACGAACACCTTCTCCCGAAAACGCGGGACGTATTGCAGAATACCCCGCAAGTCTGTTGGTTTCACGTCAGCAAGCAGGCTCGAGTGCGCCGGCGGCCGCCCTCAACGCTCCCGGCGGCCGGGGTGATGCCGCCCCAGAGGCCACCGAGCCGGACCGGCCAGTCTCGGCCACCACGGGTTCAGCCAACCACGGGTCCCCGCCGCTGTCCAAGCAAAAAGGGTCTGGCCCCGCCCGTGTGGGCGGCTGCGCGCTAGCCAAAGCGGTGGCGGACAGGCGCAATCGGGCGAGCCTCAGCCCCGGTGTGCAGGACCGATCCGCTTGGGCTGGCGGGGCGCGGCCTCGGCTCGCGGGTCGTGAACCGGCCTGTCCGGCGGGGCCAAAGACCCGGAGCCCAAGAGCCGAGGAGACCTCCCCGAGCGCCTTGGGTTCAAGGCAAGATGCGGCCGGGCCTGCCGGCGGATGTTCCGCGCTCCGCCGACCGGCTTTCCGGGCCGTTCGCCGCACGGAGGGCGGACGATTACGGTTTCCGGGAAAGCGGAGTGAAGGCTTTGCATGTCATTGCGTCTAATGCTCGCCGATTGTTGTTGACTCCTTCTTGTAATAGGCGCACCATGCCATCGTCGGATTGACGTTCGAGTCCGGCGATCACTGGGGTGCGGCTTGGGGAAGGTCAACATGAAAGGAAGAAATTCTGAGGCGGAGCTGCTGGATGTGGGTAGGCGCGGCAATGACCGCGTTCGCGATGGCGGTGTGTGCCCAACCAACGATCGCTCCAATCCAACTCGTGGCTGCCGCCCGGGGACCACATCACACGGTCTGGGAGTACCAGCGCCCGACCGCCCTGCCCAACAGCGCGGTCGCGCTTCGGCCAGGAGCGTCGAGGAGTACCTACACGTTCGTCCACGTCTCCGGGAGGTGCGCGCAGGGACTCGCCCGCAAGCGGTCCGGGTAGCCAGCGGGTATCCACCGGAGCCGGGAGTGGTGCTTGACTACACGGTCGTCCTCAACGGGACCAACAACATGGCCTTCCAGTCCGACACAACCTACTATGTGACAGGGCCTTGCAGCTTAAGCGGCGTGACGCAGCTCGAGGGCGGTGCGGTCGTCAAGTACGCCAGCACCAACAACTCCCAGTTGACGGTCTTTGGCACGATCAAGTGCCTGACCACGCCGTACAGCCCCGTCATCCTTACCGCGATCGATGACGATACCGTTGGCCAACACATTTCCGGCAGCTCTGGTTCACCCAGCGGCTACTATGCCGCCACCGCCTTGAGCATCCCCGACAACACCAGCCAGCTCAAGAACCTCCGGATCAGTAGGGCCGGCACCGGCATCCAGTACGGGGGCTCCTCCAGCACCAACAACGGGTGGCCACACTGCCTCACCCACGTCCAGATGGTCAACTGCGGCACCGGCGTCTCGTCCTACAGCCCCGTGTTTTGCGTCCGCAACGGCCTGTTCTACAACGTCTCGACGGTGCTGAGCGCCCCGGGCACCATAACCAATGTCACCGCCAACTGCGAACATGTCACCGTGGACAACGCCACCTGGCTCTACACCACCCAACGCGCCTTCACGCTGAACCTTACCAACAGCCTCCTCTACGGCGTTGGTAATCTTCCGTCCACGCCCTACAACGGCGGCAACGACAGTGCTTACAGCGCGGGAACCGCGGGGGTTTTCGAGGTGCCGGTCGTGTGCGGCTCGCACTACCTGGCCGCCGGCAGCGGGCTGAGGAACGCCGGAACGACCAACATCAGCTACGACCTGCAGGTGGACTTCGGCAGCTTCACCACCTTCCCTCCCCTGATCTACTCCAACGTCACCATCGCGGCGAACACCGTCTGGGTGCCGCAGGCGCAGCGCGACACCGACGTCCCGGACCTCGGCTACCACTATCCCGCCCTCGACTATCTGGTCACGAGCTGCCAGCTCACCAACGCGACCCTGCTGGCCACCAACGGTGTCGCCCTGGGCGTGTATGGTGGTCAAGGACTGAATCTGCAGTGCGGCGCGGTGCTGGTCAGCCAAGGCCGGCCCGAGTTCATGAACGAACTGCTGCGCTACGAGCCGGTGCAGGAACTGCCGGCCGCCTGGGCCAGCGGTGGCTCAGCACACTATCTCGTTGGCGCCGTTGCCACCGCCAGCCCGTTGCCCGTGGTAAGGATGCGCTTCACGGATATGCCCTTTCTGGCTGACCCGGTCACCAGCCGCACCCCCATCGAGCTCGTGGGTTCCGTAGTCCTGGGTTCGCTGGCTCTCACCGATTGTTCGCTACGGTCTCCCTCGATGGACTTCTACGCGGCGGCGTCAGGGATGACGATGTCCCTCACCAACAACCTGATCCAGCGGGGGTCCGTCACGTGGTATCAGGAAGCAATCCCCGGATATTACCCCTTCACGCTGAACCTGTACCACAACCTGTTTTGGCACGGCTCCCTCAGCCTGAATTACCGTGACCCGAGCACCACGTGGACGGTGGCGGACAATCTCTTCGACACGGTGAACCTCTCCGGCGGGAGCTACCAGATGAACGCCTCCCACAACGGTTACATGGGGACTGGGTCACTTGGCGGCAC
>JAJXTA010000788.1 GCA_021784265.1 bacterium
GTCAACTTCGCGGTGGCCCCTGCCAGCCTGCAGCCGGTGGCCTTGCGCGGGTTGAAGGCGGACACCCAGTTCCGCTTCGCCAACGCCGCCCGGCCCCAGCGGGTGGGGGCCGAGTTCCAGAGTTTCCTCCCGGCGAGCGGTCAGGTGAATCTGGCCTGGAAAGAAGCCCGCCTGGAGACCGAAGGCAAGCTGTTCTACGCCGCCGAAGCGTTGTCGCAGCTCACCGTGAGCCCGGGGCTGATGCGGCAAACGGCGGTGGTGGATTTCAAGGTGATGCAAGGGGAAGTGACGCGGGTGACGTTCCGGGTGCGCGGGGAGGGGGAGGTAACGCGGGTCCAGGGGCCTTCGGTGTTGGCGTGGCGCCTCGAGCCGGCGGGGAGCGATCGCCAGTTGATCGTGCAGTTGAACCAGCCGCAAAAGGATCGCTTCACGCTCCTGGTGCAGGTGCAGACCCCGCTGGGGGCGTTTCCGCTGGCGGTCGAGGCCGTGCGCCTGGAGCCCGAAGGGGTCACCCGTTACGGCGGCTACGTGCGGCTGCTCAACGAAGGAGCGGTGCGGTTGGAGGTCCTGCGGGCCGGTGGTTTGTCGCAAATCTCGCCCGAACAGATTCCGCCAACCGACGCCGCCAAAGGGCTGGTGTTGGCGCCGAGCACCCAGGTGTTCGCGTACCGGTTCTCGGGCGCGGGCTACCAGCTTCGGCTCCAGGCCGACAACATCCTGCCGGAGCTGGGGGTGTCGCAGGTGTTGGTGTACCACCTGGGGGAGACCGAATTGGCCATCGAGGGCGAGATCGAGCTGGACATCCGTGAGGCGCCCCTCCGGGAGGTGCTGCTGCGGGTGCCGCGCGGTTACGCCCTCGCCCGGCTGACGGCGGCCGGGCTGAGCGATCAGTTTCTCACCGAAACCCCGAGTGGCACCGACGCGGAACTGCGCCTGGTTTATGGCAACCCGGTCATGGGTCGCCAAATCGTCCAGCTTCGCCTCGAGCGCAATCAACCCTTGACCGAGACCACCTGGACCCTGCCGCCCCTCCAGGTCGTCAAAGCCAAATCGGTTCGCGGCCATGTGGGGGTCACGGCGGAGGCCGGGTTCCGGCTTACCCCCGCCGCGACGCAGGGGTTGGTGGACCTCGCCACGGCGTTCTTCCCCAAGCAACTGCCCGGCCTCCAGGCCGCGTTCCGGATCACCGACCCCCGTTGGCGGGCCGCGCTCACCGTCGAGCGGCTCCCCCAATCCATCCAGGCCGACGCCTTTCATCTGTTTTCGGTGGGCGAAGGGATTGCGTATGGCAGCAGCGTGTTGAACTACCTGATTTCCGGGGCGCCGATCAGCACGTTGCGGGTTCAGCTCTCGGACGAGTACTTCAACGTCGAGTTCACTGGCAAGGACGTGCGGAACTGGCGCAAGGTTGATGGGGGGTATGTGGTGCAATTGCACACCCCGGTGTCGGGCGCCTACACGTTGCTGGCCACCTACGAACGCCCGTTCCAGGCCCAGGGGGAGAAGCTCACATTCACCGGCGCTCGGCCCCTGGAGGCGCAGTCCGAGCAGGGTTACACGATCGTGATCAGCGCCTATCAGTTCCAAGTGAAACCGGTGAACGTCTCGGCCGGGTTGCTGGCGTTGGAGCCGGGGGAAGTGCCGGCCGAATACCGGCTATTCTTCGACGCGCCGATCCTGGCCGCCTATCGCTACAACGCCCGCCCCTTCAACCTCCAGTTGGCGCTCGACCCGCTGGCGCAAGGCTCGACTGTGAACCAAGTGGTGGACCGGGCTTCGATCACGACGCGCATTTCGGCGGAGGGCCAGGTCGTGACCGATGCCCGCTACTTCGTCAAGAACAAGGGCGTCCCGAGCCTCCGGCTGACCATTCCCGCGGGAATGCAGCTCTGGTCGGTGACCGTCAACGGGGCACCGGTCGTGCCCGTGGCGGACGCCCCCGCGGACCTGGTTCCATTGCCGCAGCACGCCGATCCCAACACCCTGAATGAGGTGGCGATCAAGCTGGCGGCCCGGGGCACTAGCCCTCGCCGGCTCACGGTGGCGACGCCGCAGCTCGCCGCGCCGGTTCTCCTCACCGAATGGCGCCTGGAGCCGGACCTGGATCACCGGCTGGTGTTCCGCCGGGGGAGCCTCACGCCCGCGGCGAGCGCGCCGCCGGCCACCGGTTTTACGACGCTGCTGGCCTTGATGAGCGGTCCGAACCGGGAAGCCGTGCTCAAAGGGTTGGGGATGGCGCTGGGGCTGCTGGTGCTAGCCTCTCTGTTCTGGCGGCTGGCGGTGAGTGAAGGCCTCCGACGCTACGGTCTCTGGCATCTCACTGGGGGACTCTTGGCGGGTCTCGCCTGCCTGGGTGCCTTGGCGGCCTTGCTCTCCCTCCGGGATTTCACGGCGGCACCGAACTCGGCGCCGCCGCCGGACCTCCGCTTTGTCGCCCCCATCCAGCAAGCCGGGAGCGTCCTGAGTGTCGAGGTGGGAAACCAGCCGAGCCGGCTGGGCTGGGGAGCGTACCCGTGGGCGGTGTGGCCGGCTTTGTTGGCGCTGGCCCTCTGGCTTTACGGCGCGACTGCGGGAACCGCCGGGAGGCGCGCCGTTGCCCGGCCGCTGGGCTGGACGCTGCTTGGGTGGGCGCTGCTCCGTTGGCCCGGCGGGTTGGTGCCCGCCGGGATTGGCCTGCTGTTGTTTCTGGCGGTGGAAGTGGTGCTGCCTTGTTTGCGGCGCTGGTGGC
>JAJXTA010000789.1 GCA_021784265.1 bacterium
TATGAGCGCCGCCCAGCTCTCCCTTCATTTCTTTCTACGGCCGTTTGATCCTCCGGGAGGTCGACGACTGTTTGTTGGGCTGGCACTGCGGTCCGGTCAGCCGCAGGTGGTGGGGGAGATGATTGCCGGGGTGCTGATGGGGCCGTCGCTGTTGGGGTTGGCGTTTCCCGGGTTGCAGGCGCGGTTGTTTCCGCCTGACTCGTTGAAGTTGCTGTACGTGGGGGCGCAATTTGGGGTGGGGCTGTACATGTTCCTGGTGGGGGTGGAGTTCAACACGGAGCTGTTTCGGAGCCGGGCGCGGAGCGCGGCGTCGGTGTCGTTGGCGGGGATGGCGGCGCCATTCGCCTTAGGGGCGGCCTTGGCGTTTTGGCTGGGGCGGATGCCGGGCCTGTTCGCGGCCAAGGCGACGTTGTCGCAGGAGATGTTGTTTCTGGGCGCGGCGATGGCGATCACCGCCTTTCCGATGCTGGCGCGGATCATCTACGAGCGGGGTCTGACCGGGACCTCGCTGGGGACGCTGGCCCTGGCGGCCGGGGCGATTGGAGATGCGGCGGCGTGGTGCGTGTTGGCGGTGGTGATTGCGAGTTTTGGGGGCGGCAAGATCGTGGCCGTGCGGGCGATCGCGGGGGGCTTGGCTTACGCCCTGGTGGTTCTCACGGTCGGACGGAGGTTGCTGGCCCCGCTGGGGGCGGCGACGGAACGGGAGGGGGGCTTGACCTCCCAACGGCTGGCGATCGTGCTGATGTGTTTCGTGGTCGCGGCGTTCATCACCGACGGGATTGGACTGCACGCGGTGTTCGGCGGTTTCCTCCTGGGCATTGCGATGCCGCGCGGGCGCTTTGCGCGGGAGCTCCAGCGCCAACTGGAGCCGATCGCGGTGGTGTTCTTTCTGCCGATGTTCTTCACCTTCTCGGGGCTGAACACGCGTTTGGATTTGGTGAATCAGGTGTCGTTGGCTTTGGCGGCGCTGGCGGTGTTCGCCGCCTCCTGTTTAGGCAAAGGCGGGGCCTGCTGGGCGGCGGCGCGGCTCACCGGTGAGGATAACCGGACGGCGCTGGCGGTGGGGACGCTCATGAACGCGCGCGGGCTGATGGAGTTGATCATCATCAACATCGGCCTGCAGAAGGGGATCATCGAACCGGCCTTGTTTTCGATGATGGTGTTGATGGCCATCGCGACGACGCTGATGGCCTCGCCGGTGTTCGAATGGGTGTACGGCCGGCATGCGCGCAAGAGCGGCGAGCTGGGAGCGGTGCCGGCCGAGGCTTAGCTGAGCGCGGGCGGGCCGGCGAATTTGCTGGGACCCAGGGGGCGGGGGCGCTAGGCTGCGGGCATGCAATCCGTATCGCGACCGACCCGCAGGGTCTTCTTAAAGCGCCTGGCTTTGGCGGGCACCGCCGCGCCCTTTTTCACCCGGCACCTCCTTTCGGCGCCGCCCAACGGTCTCCTCCACCACGCCAGCTTCGGCACCAGCGGGATGGCTGGGGCCGACATCGAGGAAATCACCCGCCACCCCGCCATCCGCCTGGTGGCGGTGGCGGACGTGGACTTGGGCCGGGCGGCGGAGCTGAAGAAGAAGTTCCCCGGGGTCAAGGTGTACCAGGATTGGCGCCAGTTGCTCGACCAGGAGCGCGGCGTGGACACCGTCAACGTCTCGACGCCCGACCACATGCATGCCCCCATCGGCATGAGCGCGCTCCGGCTGGGCAAGCAGGTTTACGGACAAAAGCCGCTCACCCACGACATCTACGAGACGCGGCAACTGACGCGGGTGGCGCGCGAGAAGGGGGCGGTCACCCAAATGGGGATCCAGATCCATTCGGCCGCCGAATATCGGCTGGCGGTGCGGCTGATCCAAGACTTGGCGATTGGCAAGGTCAAAGAGGTCCATTCCTGGAGCGGCAAGAAATGGGGCGATGACACCCCGCGCCCGGAGCGCGCGGACCCGATTCCGCCTGAGTTCAACTGGGACCTATGGCTGGGGATCGCCGCCCCGCGCCCGTTTTTGGGCAACGGTTATTACCATCCGGCCAATTGGCGCAAGCGGCTGGACTTCGGCACGGGCACGTTTGGGGACATGGGCTGCCACATCTACGACCCGGTGTTCGGCGCGCTGGCCTTAACCGCCCCGCTTTCGTTGCGGTCCGAAGGCCCGCCGCCGCCCAACCAGTGGAACTGGGGGGTCAACGCGCTGATCCAGTATACGTTTCCCGGAACGCCCTACACCGAGGGGCCCACCGTGCGGGTCACGTGGTATGACGGGGATGCCCGTCCGCCCAAGGAGGTTCAGGCGCTGTTGGGCAGCGAGGCGTTGCCGGATCAAGGCTCGATCTTCATCGGCACCAAAGGGGTGCTGCTGCTGCCGCACATCGGCGCGCCCCGCTTGCTGCCGGAGGCGCAGTTCGACAGCTACCCGGTGCCGCACGTCAAAGGGGAGGACCATTGGCATCAATGGGTGGAAGCCTGTCTGGGCAGGGGCAAGGCGTCCGCCGGCTTCGCCTATGCCGGGCCGCTCACCGAGACGGTCCTCTTGGGCGGCGTGGCGACGCACTTCCCGCAGACCACGTTGGAATGGGACGCGCCCCGGCTGCGGTTCCGCAACGTGCGCGAGGCGAACCACCTCCTGCGCCGCCGCTACCGGCGGGGGTGGGAAGTGCCGGGCCTTTCCTAACGCCGGCCTCACCCCGGGGCCCTCGCTGGTCCGGCGCCCCGCGTTTCGTTCGACC
>JAJXTA010000790.1 GCA_021784265.1 bacterium
GTGCCGGATTTCGCTGATCCCCTGGCGGTCCGGCGGGTCGGCGGCCTGCCAATAGGGCAGCGGTTCCATGTTGAAGTCTTGGCGGTAGCAACCGAGCCCGAATTCATCGACCTTCGCCGAGATGAAATCGGTCAGGAACTTGCGCGCCGCCGGCAGGCCTAGATTCAACAGGCAATTCTCCTGGCCGCGGTCGAAGAGCCACTCGTGATGGGTCTGGTACCACGGCGTGCCTTTGAAGACGCGCTCGGGTTCGAACCAGAGCATCAGCTCGCGGCCCGAGCGGCGCAGGGCCTCACTGAGCGGACGGAAGCCGGCGGGATAGAGGTCGTTCTTCACCCGCCAGTTCCCGACGTTGACGGCCCAGCTCCCCGCCCCGCCGGACTGCCCGAACCATTCGGCGTCGATCCAGTAATACTCGATGGGCAGATCGTGTTGAATAATTTGGCGGATGTTGTCCAGATGCACGGCCGCGCGCGTGCCGCCCCAGTTGCCGCAGGTAATGGGCGCCACCAGCGGTTTCCCATCGCGCTGCGGGCGGTGGTGGGCCAGGAGAAACTGGCGCAGGAGATTCTGTCCGCGCCACCGGTCGCCCAAGTAACAGAGGACCAGCAGGCGCGGGGTGCGGATCTGTTCTCCCGGGTGGAGGACCAGATGGGTTCGGGCCATGCCGGCGGTCAGGACCACCTGGCCGCGACCGGCCCGGTTGAACTCGGCGGCCCATTCCCCGCTCCAGCCCACCGCGGCGACCACCCCGCCGCCGAGCCCCTCGACATTGAAGAAGGGGAGGACTTGGTTGGAGGAACGGCCGCCGCCGGGTTCCAGGCGCAGATGGGTGCCGGTCGGGAGCGGGGTCTCGTGCGGGGCAAAATCGTCAAACGAAGCCACGGCGCCGGTCGCCCAGTGGAGAACGTTCGCGTTGGCGGCGGAGACCGGGAGGGAGGCGTCCAGGGCCTGGATCGATTCCAGCAACGGGGTGTCGGTGGCGCCGGTGTTTTTGAAATGCACCACCCACTCGACCGCGGGGAAATCGTGGAACAACAGGGCGTCGAGGGTCACCTCCAGGCCGGTGGCGGGATCCCGATAGCTCACGACCCGCCGGGTGCGCTGGGGGTCGAGTGTCGCCTGCTCAGTCTGGCGGGGCCACGTGGGCAACAGGTTGGCGCTGGCTGTTCCTTGGTAATGGAAGGCGAAGCCGTAGGGATTGTGTTGGACCTCCTCCCACCAGGGCAAGTCTTGCAGACGCACGCTCGTTCCGTCCTGCAAGGTGACAACGGCCGCCGCCCAGAGGGCCTGATCCCAACCCCGCCCGTCGCCGCCATCCCCGACGCGGATTTCAAACTCGCGCGCGCCGTGCAACGGGACCTCCAGCGGGAGCGGCCCGTCCTTGAGCCGGCACACCGGGGAAGTGAAGACCTCGCGGCCACCGACCAGGACGTGGAAGGTGACTGAGCCGTTGCCCAGCGCCGCCCCGCGGCGGGTATCGTCGTTGTTCTCCAACCCGACCTCGGCCACAAAACGTTCGGCCGGCTGGCCCAAGTGGACCAGGAGATGTTTGGTGGCGTTGAAGGCGAGCCCGTGGGTGTAGGTCTTTTCGCCCAGTTGGAAGGGCGTGCCGCGCCAGGAGTGTCCCCGAGTCACTCCATCGGCGACATCCTCGTAGAGCACCTTGAGGTACGCGGTGTTGGTGGGGGCCGCCGCCGGCTCGAGCATGCGCTCGGCCCATTGTTGGCAGAGCGCGAACTCCGCTGGTTGCGGCGTGACGGCGCGGGCCGGAACCGGAGCCAGGATGCCGACGGTGACGAGGAGGGAGGGCCAAGCCCAGGACAGCGGCAGCGCGGGTTGCATCTGCCGGCCAGCTTAAGCCCGCCAGGGCCGGACGTGCAAGGAGCGCGCGCTCGGGGGGGGTGGTACTACGACGGGGCGGCGGGGCGGGCGTGCCGGCGCCGATACTCGCGCGGCGAAACCCCAAGCGCTTTGACAAACTGGCGGGTGAAGTAATTGCTGTCGCTGTAGCCGACGCGGAAGGCGATGTCGGTGATCCCGTCGTCGCTTTGCCGCAACAAGGTGGCGGCGCGGTTCACCCGGAGGCGAATCAGGTGGGCGATTGGGGAGATGCCCATGGCGGCGTGGAAGGCCCGCAGGAAGCTGCGTTTGGACATCTGGGCGGTGGCGGCCATCGCGTCGAGGTTGATGGGCTCCTCGAAGTGGAGCTCCAGGTGGGTAATCGCCTCGGCGATGCGCAGGAGGGCGCGCGAGTCTCGATTCCGGGTTCGGCTGTAGCACCGGGCCAGGTAGCCGACGATCTGCATGAACCACGCGGTGGCGACAAAACCAAAACCGGCCGCACGCGCCTTGAGCTCGGCGTCCAGTTCGTCCACGAACTCGATCACCACCGCCAGCTCCTTGGGGGACAGGCGCAAGCGGCTCTTGAACTGATGGCGTTTGCGCCAGGCCGGTTCCAGCTTAAACAGCGCATGGAAGCCGGGCAGCGAGGGCAGGTCGGCGATCTCGAGGCGGAGTTTCTCGGGCTGAAAGAGGATGTTGATCAGGCGCAGGTCTGCCAGCTCGCGGTACTCATGCGCCCGCGGGCCACCAATGACGAAGACGTCGCCGGCCATCAGCGGCCAGGACTCCTTGCCCACCACGTGCCAGCCACGGCCCCCCACAATGATCACGATCTCCGAAAACTCGTGGCGGTGGGCGCCGAAGGGTGCCTGAGGGTCG
>JAJXTA010000791.1 GCA_021784265.1 bacterium
TCCGATCTATCAGCGCCTTCTCCGCCTTCCGCAGGTGCTGCATCAACGCTTGCTTGGCGTACTGCGACGCGATCCGCCCAAAGCCCGACGGGGTGACCTCCACTTCGATTTCCTGGCCAATCTGGGCATCGGGCTTCAGCCGTCGCGCCTCGAAGAGGGAAAGCTGGTCGTGCTTGGAGATGACGCGATCGGAGACCACCAGCTTGGCCCAGGCCTGGATATCGCCCGACTTGGCGTCGATGGTGCAGCGCAACTCCCGGGCCGGGCCCACGGCCTTCTTGGCCGCCGACAACAATGCCTCCTGGACAGCGGCCAGCAGGACATCTTTGCCGATGCCCTTCTCCCGCTCCCAGAATTCCAGGATTGCGATCAGTTCGTTGTTCATAATTCACGTCCCCTTCCGGGGAACAAAAAAGTCGGCAGATGGCTTCTCTCCGACTTCGGCGCGCTGGTGAGCCAGCAATGAAATCAATTCTGAAACCACACCATACCGGCGTCAGCCCGACTCGTCAAGCGTGAATTCGGTGAGTTTCGGCTTGTCGCTCCGGCACCGGGACGCGATGGTAGGCTAAATGAGTCCGCCGAAGATCACTGCGGAAACGCTGCGCGGCTGGAAAGGCAGTCGGCGCATCGCGGCCCTGACTGCCTACGACTACCCGATGGCCAAGTTGCTGGACGAGAGCGGGATCCCGCTGATTTTGGTGGGCGATTCCTTGGGCATGGTGGTGCTGGGTTACGCCGACACGACCCGCGTCACCATGGACGAGATGGAGCATCACACGCGGGCGGCAGCGCGGGCCCGGCCCCATGCCTTGCTAGCCGCCGATCTCCCGTACGGGAGTTATGTCACTGCACCCCAATCGGTTGAGAACGCACGGCGCTTGGTGGCCGCGGGGGCGGAAGCGGTCAAGGCCGAGGGTGGGCGGGCCATCGGCGAGCAGGTGCGGGCGATCCGTGAGGCCGGGATTCCGGTGATCGGCCACCTTGGGATGCTGCCCCAGCATGTCCGCGAGGAAGGCGGATACCATATCAAGGGCCGTGCCGAGGTGGAGCACCAGGGGCTATTGGCCGACGCGGACGATTTGGTGGCCGCCGGGGTGTTTGCCATCGTCTTGGAGTTGGTGGTGCCGGCAGTAGCCGGGGAGATCACTCGTCGGATCCGGGTGCCCACCATCGGCATCGGTTCCGGCCCCGAGTGTGACGGGCAGATTCTGGTCTGCAACGATTTGGTTGGCACCTTCCCCTGGTTCACCCCCCGTTTCGTCCAGCCACGGCTTCGGGCCTTCGATCAGATGCGCACCGCGATTGCGGAATGGCAGCGGACGATCTGAGACTGGACCACCGCCCGGAAAAGCCCATGCCGAACTCGCTCGCTTCCAACCGTAAAGCCTTCGTTAATAACAGATTGTCGTCCACTCCGCCCAAGGTTCTCACCCACGTGGATGCCCAGGGCGAGGTGCGGATGGTGGACGTTTCGGAGAAGCCCATCCAGCTCCGAGAGGCGGTCGCCTGCGGGGAGATTCGGATGCAGCCGGGGACGCTCCAGGCGATTGAACGGCACGGGGTCGCCAAGGGCAACGTCTTGGCGGTCGCCCGGATCGCGGGCATTCAAGCGGCCAAGCGGACTGCGGAGCTTATCCCGCTGTGCCATTCGCTCCCCCTGACCCACTGTGAGGTCCAGTTCGAGATGCCACCCGGGCGGGACCGGTTGCGCATCGTTGGCTCGGCCAAAACCGCCGCTCAAACCGGGGTCGAGATGGAGGCCCTGACGGCCGTAAGTGTGGCGGCGTTGACGGTTTACGACATGTGCAAAGCCCTAGACAAGCGCATGCGAATCACCGCCGTGCGGCTGGTCGGCAAGCGTAAGACCCCGGTATGAACGTGCCCGTTGGCATTATTACCATCTCCGACCGCGCCTCGCGCGGACTCTATGAGGACACCGGCGGGCCGGCGCTGAAAGAGGCCGCGCTGGGCTACGGCTGGCGGGTGCTGGGGCAAGCCCTCGTGCCCGATGACAAAGCGGAGATCCAAAACGCGGTGCGCGGCCACATCGCGGCCGGGTGTCACTTGGTGTTGACGACCGGCGGCACCGGGATTGCCCGCCGGGATGTGACCCCTGAGGCGGTGCGGGAAATCGCCAGCCGGGAGTTACCCGGGTTCGGAGAGGTCATGCGCGCGGTGTCGTTGAACACCACTCCCAATGCCATCCTCTCGCGCGGCCTGGCCGTGGTGGTGGACAGCGCGCTGGTGATCTGTCTGCCCGGCAAACCTGCTGGCGCGGTCGAGTGCCTGGCGGCGGTCCAGGCGGCGGTTCCGCACTGCGTCGCCTTACTGCGCGAAACGCCCACAAGCTGCTAAGCGGCGGCGCGGCGCGGGGCGAGCCCGTGGCTGGGGCGCGACCCCGGCTTGACGCTTCCTGGGCGGGTGCGTAAGATTCCTCCCATCGTATCGGCACATCAATCAGCAACCCTTAACGCAAAGGATATTCCGTGAACCGCACTCCCTCCCTTTCCCGCCGCCAGTTTCTTCACCACAGCGCCTTGGGTGCCGCCGGGGCCGTGTTGACGGTACCAGCCCTGACACAAGCCGCCGCCGCCAAGAAGATCCCCGTGGGCCTGCAACTGTACTCGTTGCGTGACCAGTGCAAAACGGACCTGCCGGGGATGCTCACCGCCGTCGCCAAGATCGGTTACAAAGGGGTCGAGTTCGCGGGTTATCACG
>JAJXTA010000792.1 GCA_021784265.1 bacterium
CCGTCGCCATAGGCGATGGCCTTGAGCCAAGACCCGCTCGTCAACTGCCCGAAGGCCCAATCCGTAGCGTTCGTCGAGGTCAAGATGATCCCCGTACGGCCCACGCCGACGAAAGTGCCGCTACCGTAGGCGATGGCGTAGAGGCCTGTTCCGGACTGGCGCAAGACCCAGGTGACGCCATTCGTCGAAGTCACGAGGTCCCCGTTCCAGCCGACGGCGACGAAGGTGCCGTTGCCGTAGGCGTTGGCGGAGAACCGCAGCGTGGTCCCGGGCTGGCGCGAGACCCAGGTCGCCGCGCTCGTTGACGTGACGATGGTGCCGTAGTCGCCCGCGGCGACGAATGTTCCGATGCCGTAGGCGATGGCGTTGAGCGCGTTCGGGGTCCCGGACTGCCGGAAGACCCAGGTCACGCCGTCGCCCGAGGTAAGGATGGTCCCGCCGACGCCCATAGCAACAAATGTCCTGTTGCCATAGGCGATGGCGCTGAGCCAAGAGCCGCTCGTCAACAGCCCGAAGGCCCAATCCGTAGCGTTCGTCGAGGTCAAGATCGTCCCGCCGACGCCTACGGCGACAAATGTCCCGTTGCCGTCGGCGATGCCCCGGAGCCCCTGCGTGGTTCCGGACTGGCGGGAGACCCAGGTCACGCCATCGCCCGAGGTGAGGATGGTCCCGCCGTCGCCCACGGCGACAAATGTCCCGTCGCCGTAGGCGATGGCCTGGAGCGGCAGCGTGGTCCCGGACTCGCGCGAGACCCAGATCACGGCGTTCGTTGAGGTCAGGATGGTGCCGTCCCGGTCGACGGCGACGAAGGTGCCGTTGCCGTAGGCGATGGCCGGGAGCGGCAGCGTGGTCCCGGACTGGCCCGAGATCCAGTCCACCGCGTTCGTCGAGGTCAGGATAGTGCCGTAGTCGCCCACGGCCACGAAGGTCCCGTTGCCGTAGGTGGTGGCGAAGAGCGAATTGCCTTGCGGCAGCGGGTTGCGCCAGGTCCACGTATCCAGGGGCCCGGCCGCCCAGCCGCCAAGGGCCGGAATGAGGAGTGCCAGCAGCCTGCCTATGCCGGCACGGCAGACAGGCGCGATTAGCTTCGGGGTTCTCATAATCTTGGTGCGGTTCGGTTCAGCGGCCGTGCCCACCGGCAGGCGGGTAGCGGTCTTTGTTGCGGGGGAGCGGAAGACGGAGAGCAGAAGACGGAGGGCGGAGGACGGAGGGCGGAAAGCCGACACGGTGGGCAGGCCCGCCTCCCGAGCCAAGCTTAGCGGCAGGCAGGCGGTGGGCGGGCAGCGGCCTGCCTGCCGGTAGGCATGGCGGGTCATTGCGAGTAGGCGCGGTAGAACAGGTGCGCCGGGCTTGTGGGCAGCAGATTGAACACCGTCTTCGCCGGCGCTGGTCGAAGTCATGAGGTCCAGGAGACTAATCGAGCGGCCGCCGGCTGTCGAGGACTTGAGCCACCACCCCGGGGCCGCAGGGCCGCACGGGAAACTGGGAAGGATTTGGGCTCCCTTTGAGGGGGCCGGCGTTTAGGTTAGCGGCGATGCAAATGCGAAATCCGCATGCCCTGATGGATCGGGTGATCGCGGCGCAAGACCAGGTGATCGCGGCGCGGGTCAGCGGAGAACGAGATTTCATCATCATTGGCTCGCAGGCGGTCCACGCGCATTGCCTGGAGATTCATGACCTCTTGGTAACTAAACTTGCCGCTGGCTGCCTGAAGGACCTCGAACTCGCTGGGGCGTTACTCCAACGGGGCCTCGCGGATCCGAAAAAAGTCAGGCAGCGCATCGCTCAACTACCGGGAGCGGGGGGGCGTGCTTCGTTGCGGGCGCGGCTTGCGACGTTGCTGCAGAGCCTGGACTGGCCGGGGGCGTGAGCGGCGGGCCGCCAGGGGCCACCGGCAGCGGCGCTTCACCGTTTGGGCCGTGGCTCGGCCACGCGTCGATGCCACGACCACCGAGGATGCGATTCCATCACAGGCGGGGCGCGCGCTGATCCCGCCCCGGCAGCGTGGCCGTCACCCGCCTGATACGGTTGGCGGCCGCCAGGAGCTTACCGTCGGCGAAGAGGCGGAGCCCGCGACCTTTGCCGTAACGAGTGCCCGACCGATCCCAGAGGAGGGTCAGCCAGTGGCCGTGGTAACGAACATGGTCCAGGCAAAAGTAATCCCAGGCGGGCGGCACCAGCGGGTTTATTTCCACGACGTTGTCGGCGCGCGGCCGCAGCCCGAGTATACCTCTGATGATGAGGTCGCAGTACGTGGAGTGGTTGTAGTCTTTACCGCGCTCAGGAATCTGGCTGCCGCGTCGTATGAGCAGGGTTCGCGCAATCCAGTCGCCGGTGAAGGGATTCAAGTCCTCGTCAATCCACGGCACCACGCGGCCATCGGGGCGTGTGAGCCGCTGCGAGGTCGTGTAAGTCTGCAACAGGTCGAAGTAGTCGTTTCGGGTCACCACGTGCTGGCGGTAGTTGTTGAGGAGGTTCGCCATCCCGGTGAGCGTGACCGCGGTCGCATAGGGCCAGCTCGGCCCATTCCACTGACACTCGTGGCCTTGATAGGCGACAGCGAACCGCGGGTGGCGCTGCTCGGCCGTCGTGGGACCGAAGGAGGCGAGGAACCCGTGCGGATCCAGGAGCTGCTTCCAGGCTACGGCCTTGTCGGGGTCTGGCAGGTTGAAATACCACGGCGTGTAACCGTGCAACTCCCGGGCGTCGGAGAGCCGG
>JAJXTA010000793.1 GCA_021784265.1 bacterium
GCGAACACGACCTGGGAGATTACCGAGGGCGATCCACTCCCGCGCCGGTTCGAACCGCACGCGCCGCCGGCGCCCGGGATGAGGGCGGCCACGGGCCCAGCTTCCGCCCGGGCCGTTGCCGCCGCCTCGCCCGGGCCGGCCGACCCCGCGCAGGTGCTGGAGTTTTGGAGCCAAGAGCGGGCGGCGATGAACGCCATGAAGCTCGAACATGACAACGCCAGAGCGATCGCGCGGTTCCGCCAGGCGCTGGCACTGGATCCCGCCCACGAAGACTCCCGCTACTACCTCGGCCAATGTCTGGCGGCGGCGGGTGACTCTGCCGGCGCCCTCGAGCAACTCGATGTTCTCCGGCGCCAGAATCCCCGCAGCCATCGGGCGTTTCAGCAGTGGGGCGTGATCCGGGCCCGTTCCGCCTCTTCGCCCGCCGAGCTGGCGGCCGCCCAAGAGTCGCTCGAACAGGCGCACGCCTTGAATCCGGAGGAGACCGGGGCGTTGCTGGCGTTGGGTGAGGTTTCACTGATGCGCGGGCGGTTGGCGGCGGCCGACGAGCAGTTGGCGGCGGCTTGCCGCACCAACCCGAAGGCGGCAGGAGGCCTGTTTCTGCGAGGCTACCTGGCGTGGCAACGGGGCGACGTCCCGCGGGCGCGCCATTTCCTCGAGGCCACGCGGCAAGCCCTCGGGCCGGAGTGGCGGCCGGCCGGCGCCACTTCCGAAGGTGATGTTCGGCGTCGGCAATACGTCGAGTCCACTCCGTTGGCTTCCTTCTGGGAGCAGTGGGACGGGGCCACCGAACCCGCGCCGGCTTACCGGCGCCTGGCGGAGTACTTGCGGCGACCCCAATCGCCCTCGGGCCAGGGCACAGCCCAAGGTTCGACGCCGGCCGCGGCAGCGTTGAGCAAGCGCTGAGCGCCGGCGCCGCCGCGGGCGCGAGGCTCCGCCCCTTAGCCGGAACCCAAGCGCTGGTAGAGCGCCGCCACTCGTTGGGCCGCGGCGGGGAGAGAAAACGCGCGCGCCACTCGTTCGTAGAGGGTGTGGCGTTGCGACGGCGTGGCCGGAACCGCGGCCGCTTGCGCGACCAACGCCTCCGCCAGTGCCGGCACGGACTCCGACGGGATCAAGCGGCCGTAATCACCCACCGCGAACGCCTCCGGGATGCCGTCCAGCGCCGAGGCGATCACCGGTTTGCCGCACGCGAAGGCCTCCAGCACCACCAGCCCGAACGCTTCGGTCCCGACTTGGGGATGGACCAGGCAATCGAGGGCGTTCATGGCCAGGGGCATCTGGTGACAATAGGGGGTCAGCCAGGCTTTGCCGCGCAGTCCCAGTCGGGCGATATCCGTTTCCAACGTCGCCTTCAGGTTGCCCCGGCCCACAATCAAAAACCGGGCGTTCGGAATCGCCTCGTGGACCCGCGCCGCCGCCTCGAGAAACTCCCGCTGGCCCTTGCCCCGCGGCGCGTCGTAGCCGCCCACCACCGCGAAGGCGTAATGTGCTGGCTCCAGGCCCCAGGCCTGCCGCTGGGGCGCCGCGTCGGTCGGGCGGAATCGCTCCGTATCGATCCCGCCGTAGGCCACCTGGACGCGGCGATGATCACCTCGCAGGGGTGGACGCGCGCGCCGCTCGGGCTCCGGCGAATCCGGCTCCAATGCTCCCTCCCGCATGACGCGGGCGGTAAACTCCGAGACGGCGATGACGAGGTCGCACTGGTTCAGGAGAAACCGGCGGCTGAACCAGGAGCTGGGACTCTTGGCCAGGTGCCGAGTCAGGACGATCTTGGGCCGGACGCCCGAGAGGCGGGCGGCGAGAACCGCGGGCCAATAATCCCGGCCATGATGCGCATGAACCAGACTGATTCGCGCGCGCCGCAGGTGGCGGGCCAGGCGGAGGACCAAGCGTGCTTTGAGCGGCCCCTCGGCGCCGGTATCGAACCAGTGATCACCCAGCCCGCGGGCCTGGGGGCCCAGCGGGCTGTCTTCCGGCCCGGCCAGCCCTACGGTGTAGCCTAAGCCCCGCAGGCCCGCCACCAACTGCAAGCAATGATGGTCGGTCCCCCCGCCTGTGAGGCGCGAGTTCAGGTGCAGGAGGCGGAGGCCGAGCGAGCCGGAGACGCCGGGGGACATGCGCGGATCAAGCTGGAACCGGCCCCGTCGCGGGTGTTGCCTGAGGCGCAAGCCCGAAGGCGTCCAACAGGGCCGCTCGAAAGGCCTGGCGGGTGCAGCCCGCGGCATACCGCGTTGCCGCCACCGACCAGCCGCCGAGGGTCGCCGCCGGCATTTGTGCCGCCTCGCGCAGGCAGGCTTCGAGGCCCGCAAGGTCGCCTGGCGGGAAGACTAAACCTAGCTGATGATCCCGGGTGCGACGGCCAAGCAAGCCTTCGTCGGACACGATCACCATCTTCCCGGCCGTCACGGCCTGCGAGAGCACGCCGCTGGACCCGAAATGATGCAGGTACGGCAAGAGCACAACGTCACTGGCGCAAAAGCAGAGCTCCTCCTCGGCGGTGGAGAGATAACGATCCAGGACGAGCGCGCGCCCTTGGTTCGTGAGGGCGGCCAGCGCCGCGGCGAGGGCCCGGTCGGGCGGTTGCTGGCCGGCGCACAACAGAAACGCCGGCACCTCCGGCGGCAGGCGTTGCATCGCCGCCGCCGCCAGGGGCAGACCCTTGCGGCGATAGGCGCCGCCATAGAAGAGAAACACGCGTTGGTCGGCG
>JAJXTA010000794.1 GCA_021784265.1 bacterium
TACCAACGAAGCCGCACTCCCTGGGGACCGGCCACGGTTCCGGCCCCACCCGCCGGGCCAGCCACGGTCACACTCCCCGCGCTGGCGGCGAAGTCATACTGGGTCTCGAGGTCCGGTGCGCCATCATGATGGAGGAAATCGACGACGTAAGCCTGGCCCGGCTGAGCGGACAGGGGCACGGTGAAGGTGATCGCCCCCACTTGCGCCTGCCCGGCCAAGGGCTGCGGCAACGGGTTGACCAAGGGCGACCAAGCCGCCCCGAGCTCGTTCGTCGGCAAACCGGCCACGAGCAGCGGGCTCGGCACCCCGCCGGCGGGGAGGAAGCGGGCGGGTGTCTCGAGCCCGGGGGCCTCGGCTTGCGGGAGTATCCGCGCTCGGAACTCCAGCCCAACCAAGCCCGCACCGTGCGCGACCCGCACCGTCACGGGCACGCTCACGGTCTGGCCCGGCTTCACGTTGCCCACGGCAGCGCCGCTCAACTGGACATCCGGCCACGGCTCAGCCGTCACTCGAGTGTCAACCAGCGAGGCGGGCAACGCGGGTGAACCCGTCAGGGTCGTGGGGAGAGCCACCCGCACACCGTTGGTGGACCAAGCCCGTTTCCAGTTCGCTCCGTCCTGTCGCACGGCCCGTAAGAGGATCCGTTGCCAATCCAGGAACCGGATTTCGCCGTCGCCGCCGACGGCCTGGGCCGTATCCTCCGGGAAGGCGTCCATGGCATCGAAGGCATCCGTGAACGGGAAGGGTACGCGGACGCCCAACGAGGCGTAAAAAGCGTTGTTAACGTCGGCGCTGTTGAGGTCGCTGTCACCGAAGTCCCCGGCGTTATACCAGTTCCCGGGCGCGGAGTCGCCCACCGTGTAGCTCAGGTTGCTGATCACGATGGTGCGTGGTGCCAATAGGGCCAGGGGCAGGTTCTGCTGCGCGCCGTCGGAGGTGCCGCTGGCATACACGGTCTGGAGCGTGTAGGTATCGCCGACGTGGGCGTTGGGCGGCAGAGGGATGGCGAGCAAGGTCACCGCGGCAAACGATCGCACGGTGAGGTTGGCATTGGTACCCAAGGCCGAGATGACCAGGAGGTTCGTGGTCACCCCGCCGCCGCTGGCCGTAAAGGGCGTGGCAATGAAGGTCGTGGGTTGGCTGTTATCGGAGGTCCGACCCACCGCCGGGATGAAGTCATTGGTGCTGATCGGCAAGGCGGCCAGTGGGGCCGCGAGATTCGGGGCCCCGCCGTTCGGCGCGACCTGCACCTTGACCAGCAGCGAGCGCAAGACATCCCCCGGCTTCAGGTTGACGACCAAGGGGGCGATGATGGTCGCGCCGACACCGCCCACCAAGTCCCGGGGCACGCCAATGGTGCTGGTCGCCACGGGCTGGCCGCTCACCACCGCGCTGGGGACGGTGTTGGGCGCAAAGGCACGCGCCCGCACACTCTGGAGGTCGGCATTCGGGGCCTGCAAGGCGGTCAGGGTGAAGGGCCCTTGATAGGGGACGGAGTTGGTGGTCGGGTCCGTGCCATCCAACGTATAGAAGATGCGCGCGTCCACCCGCCCCACGCTAAAGGTGATCGTCGCCCCATCGGGAAAGAAACCGGTGTTGGGCGCCATCACCGGGGTATCGACTTGAATGGCGAAGGCCTGCGCGACGGCGGCGCTGGGCAGGAACCCCGGGCGGAACCCGACGGCGGTGACGGTGACGTTGGTGGTGGCGACGAACGGACCCGTATAAAGCGGGCTGGCGAGTGTCGGCGTGCTGCCATCGAGGGTGTAGCGCAAGCTCGCCCCGGCGGTCGGAGTAGCCAAGACGATGGTGACCCGGTTGACGTTCGTGCCCCCGGCAGGCGTGACGACCGGATCGGCCACCACCAAGTTGAACGTCACCGGCAGGGGTGCCGAGGGCGTATAGTTGGTCCGGAAGCCCTGCAGGATGAGCGAACCGGTCTGCGCCCAGAGCCCGTCCGTCCACACGGGGCTGCCAAGGTCTGGCGGCGCGCCGTTGGTCGTGTAGCGAATGGTGACGTTGGGCGTGGCGTCGGTGACGGCCAAGGCGACTGCATTCGAGAACGTGCCCCCGGGCAGGTTGAGGACGAGCGGATTGACAAAGAACTTAAAGGTGTTGCTCACCACGTCGCTGGCCCCGAAGTCGGGCGAGAACCCGCGCACCTTGAGCGGGGTCGGTCCCCCGTCCAACACCAAGCCGGCTGGAGGAATGGCGGGTGAGGTTGGGGTGGGATCGGTGCCGTCGGTCGTATAGACGAAGTTGGCATTGGTGGTGCCGCTGGAAACGGTCACCGTGACCGCGTTGCTAAACGACCCTCCCGCCGGCGACACGACCGGGCGGAGCACCGTCGGGCGTTGGATGCGGCGGAGCACATTGTTCTTGAGATCGGCCACCAGGATGGCGCCGGTCAAATCCACCGCCAGCCCGACCGGTTCGAAAAACCGGGCGAAATCGGGGGGCACCTGGTCCGTGTAGCCGGGCACCCCGATCGCCCCGGCATACACCGCCAGGCTCCAGGCATTGGTGAGCGTGGGATCGGGCAGGAAGGCGCGCCGGATCACATCGTGCCCCGTGTCGCTGATCAACAACCCGGTCTCTCCCCCGAGCCAGAGCACGCCCCGCGGCAGGTCCAGATCGTCGGTGGAAAAATTGCTCCCGAAGTGACCGGCCACCAGATGCACGGTGCCGTCGGCATCCACCGCGTCGATG
>JAJXTA010000795.1 GCA_021784265.1 bacterium
GCCAACCAGTTTCATTTCGAGCCCCTCCGAGAGGTGACCCTCCTCTTCGCCGGGATCTTCGCGACGATGATCCCGGCGTTGGACTGGTTGCGGCTCCACGCCGCCGCGGCGACAACTCCGACGCCCGGCCAGTGCTACTGGACCTGCGGCGGCCTCTCCAGCGTGCTGGACAACGCGCCGACCTACCTGGCCTTCCTCAACGCCGCCCTGGGGGCGCTGGGCCACCAGGAGTTGGTGCGGGAGGTCCTGCGGCTGGTGCAGGCCGGCGGGAGCGGTTGGGGGAATCTCACCGGTTCCTCGGCGGAAGCGGCCCGCCAGACGTTCGCCACCCTCCGGGGGCTGTTCCCCGACCACGTCGTGCAGCGCAGTGTGACCGCCGACCAGGTCCAGCTTGCGCTCCTGGTGGGCCGAGCCTCGCTCCATCCCTACCTGGAAGCGATTAGCGTGGGCGCGGTCTTCTTCGGGGCCGCCACCTATATCGGCAACGGGCCCAACTTCCTGGTCAAGGCCATCGCCGTCCACCAACAGGTCCACACCCCCGGGTTTCTTGCCTACATCCTTCGGTTCACCCTGCCCTTCCTGCTGCCCACGCTCCTGGTGCTGTGGTGGTGCTTCTTCCGGGGTTGACGCCCCCGGCCCGGGACCGGAGCCAACCGTTAGAAGCGCCAGAACGGGAATTGCCCCTCGTAACCCACCAGACTATGCCGGCCCGCTTCCGTCACCGCCAACCCAGCCTCCAATTGCGCGCGGGCCGGCTCGCTCAGCAGCCGCGGTTCCCGGAGGCTGCCCGCCAGTTTCTTCATGCGAAAGGCGAACGTCACCTCCGGTCCCCAGAGGCTCTCCCGCCCCTGCCAAGCGAACCCGGAGACGAAGACGGTGCCAAAGTGGAGCACGACGCGAAACTCCGGTTCGGCTTTGTCCTGCAGGGCGCGCAAGCCCTGTACCAAGCGGGGCAGCTCGGTAAGCGCGTTGTCACCGGCGTGCCAGTAGGCGAAAAAACCATCGCCGAGAAACTTGTCCACGGCCCCGCGGGATTGCTCGACTAATTGGCGGCAACGGGCCAGCCACCCGCCGGTGACCACCGCCAATTGTTCGGCGGAGAGCCGCTGGCTGAGCTGAGTCGAACCGATGATGTCGGCCACCAGGAGGAAGCAGGTGGCCGCGCGCAGGTCGGCGATGGTCTCGGTGTGGGTCGGGGGGGTGGTCACCGCCGGATCGAGGACCGGCCCTTGGTGATAGATCAGCCGAGTCCCGCCGATGACCACCTGGTCCAGGTCGTTGAGCCGGGTGGGCTCGGAGACGCGGCGGTCGTTGAGGTAGGTGCCGTTACTGCTCCCGAGGTCCACCAACCACGCCTCGTTCTGTTCCTGGGCGTGGATGATCGCGTGCCGCCGGGAGACCTTCTCCTGGGCGATGACGACGGTGTTCCCCGGTGCGCGCCCCACGGTGCAGGTGCCCGCCAGCGCTATTCTTTGGCCGTCGGCCAGCTCCAGCCAGGCACCGGCGAGCGTGGGCGTAGCCATAAGCCGGGCCACCGGCCTCAGAGCGCCGCGGCCACCAAATCACCCACCTGGGTGGTGCTGTAGCCCATCTTCCCCGCCGCCAAGCTTTTCAGCTTCTGCCGGACCACGCCGATCACCGCCGTTTCGATGGCCTCGGCGGCGGTACGTTCCCCGAGAAAATCGAGCATGAGCTGGCCGGCGCAAATCGCGGCCAACGGGTTGATCACCCCCTGCCCCGTGTATTTGGGCGCGCTGCCGCCGATCGGCTCAAACATGCTGGTGCCGGCGGGGTTAATGTTGCCGCCGGCGGCGATCCCCATCCCGCCCTGGATCATCGCCCCCAGGTCCGTGATGATGTCGCCGAACATGTTGTCGGTGACGATCACATCGAACCACTCCGGGTTCTTCACAAACCACATCGTGGTGGCATCGACATGGGCGTAGTCCCGCGTGATGTCGGGATAATCGCGGGCGCCGACTTCGTGAAACGCCCGTTCCCAGAGGTCGAAGGCGTAGGTGAGGACGTTGGTCTTGCCGGAGAGGGTGAGCTTCTTGGCCTTGTTCCGCCGGCGGGTGTATTCGAAGGCGTAGCGGAGGCAGCGCTCGACCCCGCGCCGGGTATTGATGCTCTCCTGGACCGCCACCTCGTTGGCCGTGCCCTTGAACACAAAACCGCCCGCCCCGGTGTACAGCCCCTCGTTGTTCTCGCGCACCACCACGAAGTCCACGTCCGCCGGCTTTTTGTCCTTCAGGGGGCAGAACCGCTCGTCGTAGAGCTTGACGGGACGGAGGTTGATGTACTGCTCGAGCTCGAAGCGCAGGCGCAGCAGGATCCCTTTCTCGAGAATCCCCGGCTTCACCTCCGGATGCCCAATCGCCCCGAGGAGAATGGCCGGGAACTTGCGCAGCTCCGCGGCGGCGCTGTCGGGCAGGACCTCGTGCGTGCGCAGATAACGGGCGCCGCCAAAATCGTAGTGGGTATAGTTCAGTCTGAAGGAAAACTTGCGGGTGGCCGCCTCCAAAACCTTGATGGCCTCCTGGACCACCTCCGGGCCGGTGCCGTCGCCACCGATGACTGCAATGTCGTAACTTTTCATGATAATCGTTGCTGCTTCCCTTGTCGGTTACCCTCGAAGAGAGAGGGGATGCTACCGCTTCAGGCGGCGGTTTCAACGCCTTTTTGCCCCCGCCGCCGCGAACGCAGGG
>JAJXTA010000027.1 GCA_021784265.1 bacterium
ACCGCCCGCGTGCGCCGGCGCCCGGCCTGATGGGCCCCGCCCCGCCCATCGCCAGCACGGAGTGGCGGCCCCGGTTCAACCCGTGGCTGATCGCCGTCACCGTCATGGCCGCCACCTTCATGGAGGTGCTGGACACCTCGGTGGCCAACGTCGCGCTGCCCCACATCGCCGGCAACCTCTCCGCCACGCCGGAGGAAGCCACCTGGGTGTTGACCAGCTATCTGGTGTCCAACGCCATCATCCTGCCCATGACCGGGTGGTTGGGCAACTACTTCGGGCGCAAGCGTCTGCTGCTGATCTGCATCGCCGTGTTTACGCTCGCCTCGGCCTTGTGTGGCATGGCCGGGAGCCTGGGCCTGCTCATCCTCGCCCGCGTCCTGCAAGGGGCCGGTGGCGGCGCCATGTTGCCCATCTCCCAGGCCGTCTTGCTGGAGAGCTTTCCCCCCGCCAAGCGGGGGTTGGCGATGGCGACTTTCGGCATGGGGGTAATCGTCGCCCCCATCCTCGGGCCCACCCTCGGGGGCTGGATCACCGACAACTACTCCTGGCGCTGGATTTTCTACATCAATCTGCCCGTCGGCCTGCTGGCCGCGATCATGTCGGAGGCCTTCCTCGAAGACCCGCCCTACATCCGGCGCAACACCGCCGCGCGCATCGACTTCCTCGGGTTCGTCCTCCTGGCCCTTTGGTTGGCCACCCTCCAGATCATCCTGGATAAGGGCCAACAGGAAGACTGGTTTGGGTCGGACTGGATTTGCTGGTTTATGGGGATCTCCGTGGTGGCGTTTCTTGGGTTCGTGGTGCGGGAGGCGCGGGTGGCGCACCCATTGGTGGACCTGCGCATCCTGGGGAACCGGAACTTCGCGATTGGGCTGGTCCTGATGACCCTGCTGGGGGGCGTGCTGTACGGGACGACCGCCGCCCTGCCGATTTTCCTGCAGACGCTGATGGGCTATCCCGCGCTGCAAAGCGGCTACGCCCTGAGTCCCCGCGGGCTGGGGGCGTTCGTGACCACCTCGCTGGTGGGGCAGTTGGTGGGCCGGGTGCGCAACCGCTGGTTGATCACCATCGGGTTCAGCCTGCTGGCCGCCTCCTCGTTTTGGCTGGGGCAGATCAACCTGCAGATGGGCTTGCGCAACGTCATCTGGCCGTCGGTCCTCAACGGCATCGCCGTGAGCTTCATCTTCGTGCCCCTCACCACCGCCACCATGGGGCACTTGCGCCAGGAGCAGATGGGGAACGCCACCGGGCTGTTCAACCTCATGCGCAACCTGGGGGGCAGCATGGGGATCGCCGGCGTCACCACCTTCCTCGAACGTGGGGCGCAAGCGCATCAGGCCACGATGGTGGGGCACTTGACGGCCTATGACGCGGCTTACGCGGAGCACCTGGCGCGGACCAAGAGCGCGCTGGTGGCGGCGGCCGGCCCGGTGCTGGCGGCGGCCCAAGCCCAACGCCTGGTCTATGAGCAGCTCCTCCAGCAAGCCAAGCTCTGGGCGTTCGTCGATGACTTCCGCCTCTTCGGCTATCTCTGTCTGGGTTGCCTGCCATTGGTCTGGTTGTTCAAGCGGGGCCGCGGTCGCCCCGGCCCACGCGGGGCCGGCGCGTAGGTTATGGCTGGAACCACCGAGAAGACCGAGTGGGCCGGCCCAGTGGCGAGTGTGCCCGAAGAGTTGACCGGGCAACCGCGGCGCGTGGTTACGGCGCGGTGGGATTGGCGCCACACGTTCGTGGCGCTGCGCCACCGCAATTTCCGGCTCTTCTTTGTCGGGCAACTGATTTCGTTGATCGGCACGTGGATGCAGAGCACGGCCCAGAGCTGGCTGGTGTATGAGCTGACCGGCTCGAAGCTTTGGCTGGGGGTGGTGGCGGCGGCCGGGACCGCGCCCATGCTGGTGTTCTCGATTCTGGGAGGGTCGGCGGCAGACCGCTATCCCAAGCGGGGCATCGTGGTCCTCACTCAGAGCGCGATGATGGTCCTGGCGTTTGTCCTGGCCGGCTTGGCTTGGCTGCACCTGGTGCGCCCCCCGCACTTGGTGGTGCTGGCGGTCCTCGGAGGCATCGCCATGGCGTTCGACATGCCGGCACGGCAATCGTTCCTCATGGAAATCACCAGTCGCGAGGATCTGATGAACGCGATTTCCCTCAACAGCTCCATTGTCAACATGGCCCGCGTCGCCGGCCCGGCGGTGGCCGGGGTGCTCATGGCGCGGTTGGGCGTGGCGATCTGCTTTCTGTTGAACGGGATCAGCTTTCTAGCGGTGATCGGCGGGCTGTTGCTCATGCGCCTGCCGGCGGCGGGGCCGCGGCCGGCTCCGGCCCGCGGGCATGTGCGTGAGGGCTTCCGCTACGTCTGGGGGCATCGCCGGATCAAGACGGTCCTGATCTTGTTCGGTATCACGGTGATCTTTGGTTGGTCCTACTCGGTGTTGTTACCCGCCTTTGCCGCCGAGGTGCTCCGGGTGGGCGAGCACGGCTACGGGATGCTGCTGAGCGCCAACGGAGTGGGGGCGCTGGGCGGGGCGCTGACGGTGGCGGCGGTACATCGGCTGTTCCGCCCGCGGGTGTTGGCGTTCACCGGGCTCTGGCTCTTCACGGCGATGCTGCTCTCGCTGGCCTTTACGCGGAGCTACGCCCTGGCCCTGACCTGCCTGGCCATCGGCGGCTGGGGCATGATGCTCTTCTTCGCCACCGCCAACACCGTGGTGCAGAGCAGTGCCGCCGACGCCATGCGGGGGCGGGTGATGGGCATCTGGGCCTTGGTGTTCGGGGGGATGACGCCCGTGGGCAGCCTCGAGGCCGGCGTGTTAGCTCAACACCTGGGCGTGCCGCGCACCATTGCCTTCGGGGCGCTCACCTGTGCGGCTGCCGCCGGCGTTACCCTGTGGCACATCCGGCGGACGCCCGAGGAGCGATCGCCGGCCTAAGGGAATCGCCCCCGGCTCCGAGCTCCAGACCCGAGCGGCGGATCAGGACTCAGGCCAACCCTTGCCACATTCCCGAGCCACGGCGGCCCGGTAAGCCGAGCGCAGCCGCGCCACCAGGGGCGAGCGTCCCAGCGCCTGACCGTCCAGCGCGCTCGCTTCGATGAGTCCCCACGTGCTGACGGTGAGAAAGACGCCGGCGGCCTGGCGCAAAGCGTCCGGGCGCGTGGCCTGTTCCCGCACGGGGAGTCGGAGTTCGTCGCAAAGCTCGCGTACGACCGCGCGGGTCACGCCCGCCAGCGCGCCGCTGGCCAACGGTGGGGTGGCAACCACGTTGTCGTGAATCCAGAACACGTTGCTGGCGGCGGCCTCGACCACCTCCCCGGTCGTGTTCAGGAGCAGGGCTTCGTCGGCCCCAGCGGCCTGGGCTTCGGCGCGGGCCAATATCTGCGGGAGTTTGTTGCAAGTCTTGAACCGCCCGAGCGTGTCGCCCGGTGGCAGCCGCAGGGAAGAGGTGACCAAGCGCCACCGCGGTGGGCGCGCGGCGGACAAGCGGGGCGCCGGATGCAGGCTCATCGCCAGACACGGTTGCGGGGCGGCGTCGGGGAGCGAGTAGCCCGGGGGCGCCACTCCGCGGGTCAGGGTCAACCGGAGCACGGCGTCGGTCGCCTGGTTGCGGCGAATCAGCTCCCGGGCCCAGGCCCGCAAGAGCGGGGGCGGCACCGGGAGGGACAGCCGCAACCACTGCGCTCCAGCGGTAAGCCGGGCCACGTGCTGGTCCCAGCGAAATGGCCGCCCACCGTAAAGCCGCAGGGTCTCGAACAGACCGTCCCCGTAGAGGAACCCACGGTCGAAGATCGAGACCCGTGCCTCTTCCGCCGGTAGGAACTGCCCGTTGAGGCAGACGATCATAGCGGCGGTGAGGGCGGCTTCCCGGCGCCCCGTGGTTGGGGCGACGGACGACCCGCCCCAGGTGACCGGCCGCGGCGGCGGCGCGCCCGATCGGCGTGACCGGCCGCCGTTGGCCAAACCGTGGGAGGTGGCGCCGGGAGCGCGGCCAAAAAGCCGGCGGCCTTGTCCAGGGTTTCGACGTATTCCGCCGCCGGCACCGAATCGGCGACGATCCCCGCGCCGACATGGAAGTACGTCCAGTGCGGCGCGCGCAGGGCGGTGCGGATGATCATACTCACCTGGCTCTCGCCGTTGAAACCCAGGTAACCGAGGGCGCCGGTGTACGGGCCGCGCGCCACCGGCTCCAGCTCGTCGATAATCTCCATCGCCCGGACCTTGGGGGCCCCGGTGACGCTGCCGCCGGGGAAACAGGCCGCCAAGGCCTCCGCGTGGGTCAACCCCGGGCGGAGACGGCCTTCGACGGTCGAAACCAAATGCTGGACCTGGGAGAACCGTTCCAGCCGCGCTAAGTCCGTCACCTGGACCGATCCGTATTCGCAGACCCGTCCCAGGTCGTTGCGGAGCAGGTCCGTGATCATGACCAGCTCGGCCATCTCTTTGGGGCTGGTTTGGAGTTCGTAGGCCAACCGGGTGTCGCTCTCGGGGTCCGGCCCGCGGGGGCGAGTTCCCTTGATCGGGCGAGTGACCACCTGGGCGCCGCTCAAGCGCAGGAAAAGCTCCGGTGAGGCCGACACGATCTGGAACCCGCCGGCGTTAATGTAAGCCGAGAAGGGCGCGGGGGAGATGCGGGTCAGGGCGCGGTAAAGGTCCCAGCCCGTCCGCCGCGAGGGCACGGCCAGCCGGTGGGAGAGGCAGACTTGGTAAATGTCGCCGGCGCGAATGTATTCCTGGGCGCGGCACACGGCCGCGATGAAGCCCGCCCGGTCCAGGGTTGAGGCCGGCCCCTGGGCCACGCCCGTGGCGCGTGCCGGCAAGGCGCCGGAGGGCCCGCGCGGCCGCGACGAGTAAACTACTGGTTCGGCGGAGGCGCCCCCGTTCGCAGCGGGTTCGGATTCGAGGTGCTCCTGCCAGGCGGCGGCCTGCCGCCGGGCTCTGCTCTCGGCGCGAGCGCCATCGGGTGCCAGCCCAGTGGCAACAATCCAGGTCTGGTCGAGCCGGTGGTCGAACACCACCAAGCTGGCATAAAAGCCCAAGTGGCAGTCTGGCAGCCCCAGATCGTGAACGGCCCGGGCACGGAGGCGTGGCTCCAGGAAGTTCTTGAGGTCGTAACCCCAGTAGCCAAAGCACCCGCCCAAGGGAAACGGCCAATCGATCGCGTCGAGCAGCTCGTAGCGGGCCAGGAGTTCGCCGAGCGACCGCCACGGGTTGCCGAACTGCGTCCGCGGGCGCTCCGCGGACCGCACGACGCAGCGGGCGCCGTAGGAGCGGAAGGTTAGGAACGGCTGGGCCACCACCAGCGAGTAGCGGCTTGGGGTGTCACCCGCGGGCGCCCCGCGCAGCAACATTACCCCCGACAAGCCGCGCAACCGGGTGACCAGCGATTCCGGGCTGTGGTGGGTGGGGCAGGCTTGGAGCAGCGGTTGCATACCGGAAGCCGGCGGGCATTACGCCGTGGCGACCGCGGTGGCCCCCGCCGCGCCAGCAAACCCCAAGCCGTGAAGCCGAGCGCTCACGGGCCTGCGGCGGCCAAGGGTGCGCTCCTCGCTCACCCCATCCGCTCCAGGAGCCGCGCCAGCCCGCGATCCGATTTCAGCGGGCTCACCAGCGCCAGGTTAAACCGGTCCGGGCGGAAGAAGTCACGGGCGACGGCCCGCACCTCGCCCGGGCGCACCGCGGCCAGCCGTTGTTTGATCTCCTGCGGACTCACGATCTTGCCGTAGCCCAAGAATTGCTCGCCCAGCCACATCATCTGGTTCTCGGTGTTCTCGAGGCTCAGGTCGATCTGGCCGATGAGGTAGTCGCGGGCGCGGCCCAACTCCAGCTTGCCCGGCGGCTGCTCGCTCAGCCGCCGCAGCTCCCGCCCAACCAGCCGCAGGACCTTGGGCAGGTTCTCCGTCTCCAGCCCGGCGGAGACCACCACATCGCCAATATCGTCGAAGAAACTGAGGGAGCTATAAATGTTATAAGCCAGCCCGTGGTCTTCCCGCACGAGCTGGAAGAGCCGGGAGCTCATATTCTCGCCCAGGAGGGTGTTGAGCAGGCGCAGGGCGAAGCGCCGCTCGTCGTGGCGCGAACAGGTGCGGATGCCCAAGGCAAGCTGCGTCTGTCCGACCGGTTTGGTGCGCAGACTCACCGCCGGTCGGCGCTGACTCCAGGTGGCGGGGATGAACCCGGGGCGGCGCCCGGGGACGAACGGGCCGGCCCGCTCCCGCACGCACCGAACCACCTGCCGGGGCTCCAGGTTGCCCGCAACGGCCACCAGGGTGGTCGCCCCCACGTAGTGGGAGCGATGGAAGCTCAACAGGTCGCCCCGGCTCATGGCGTCGAGGGTGCGGCCGGTGCCGGTGATGGGGCGTCCCAGCGGTTGATCGGGCCACTGGAGCTGGTTGAGAAGTTCCTGCACCAAGTGCTGGGGTTGGTCGAGGTACATCGCCAACTCTTCCTTGATGACCGCCCGCTCTTTATCGATCTCCTCCGGCGCGAAGCTGGCGTTCAGGAACATGTCCGTCAGCACATCCAACAGTTCGGCGAACCGGTCGTGGCAGGCCTTGGAGTAGTAGCACGTGTTCTCCTCGCTGGTGAAGGCGTTGAGGTAACCGCCGATCCCTTCCACGGCCTCGGAGATCTGGCGGGCGGTGCGCTTGGGCGTCCCCTTGAACAGGAGGTGCTCGAGGAAATGCGCCACCCCGTTGAGCCGCGCCGGTTCATGCCGCCCGCCCACCGCCACCCACAGGCCCAGACTCACGCTGGCCATGTGCGGCATCGCCGCCGTCGCGACGGTCAGCCCGTTGGGCAATTGAACAATTTGATACACAACACGCGGCCCCAGATACCGACCACCGCCGCCCGGCGGCCGACCGCGGGGGCCACCCGCGCGGCCGACCGGGCCCGCCGGTCAGGCGAAGGCCTTGGGAATGCTGTCGGGCGGACCGACCCGCCGCAAGTAATCCAGGATCACCTCCACCGCCTCTTCGGGATCATCCGTCACGGTGACCAAGTCCAGGTCGCCCGGGCTGATAAAGCCCCCTTTTTCCACGGTGCTCTTGAGCCAGCGGAGCAGGCCCGTCCAGTAAGCGCGCCCCATCAGGATGAGCGGAAAGCGCGGGATGCGCTGGGTCTGGACCAAGGTCGCCACCTCCATGAACTCGTCGAGGGTGCCGAATCCCCCCGGCATGAAGATGAACGCCAGGCTGTATTTGACGAAGCAGACCTTGCGGGCAAAGAAGTAATGAAAATTGATCGGCACGTTGGCGTAGCGGTTCCCCTTCTGCTCGAACGGCAGCTCGATGTTCAAACCGACGGACTTGGTTTTGCCCTCCACCGCCCCCTTGTTGGCGGCCTCCATGATGCCGGGGCCGCCGCCCGTGATCACCGCGAGGTTGTGCTTGCCCAAGTCCTTGGCCAGGGCCTCCGCCAACTTGTAATTCGGATGGCCCGGTGCGGTCCGCGCCGAGCCGAAGATCGTCACCGCCGGTCCCAGGTGGGCCAGGGTCTCGAACGAATCGACGAACTCAGCCATGATCCGGAAGATGCGCCACGGATCCTCTTTAATGAAGCCGAAGGCTTGGTTATTCATAAGTGCGAATGTAGGGGGCGGAAAGGCCGGTTACAAGTCCGCGCGCGCGGGCGGTCCGCCGCGCGGCGCCGTTCAGGGCGCGGGCGGGTTGCCCGGAGCGGCGGGCGCCCCCCCGCTGGCCGAACTTGGGGCTTTCTTGAGCGAGGCGAGATAGGTGACCAAGTCCACCAGGTCTTGCGTGGTCATCGCCTGCTGGAGGCCGGTCGGCATAATCGAGAGTTTTTGCCGCTCGCGTTTGACGATGTCTCTCTTCTGGTAGCGGGTCACGATCCCGCCCACGGTCTTCATCGCCAGCTCGTCCGGTGTTTCGCTGGCGATCAACCCATAGACCTCGTCGCCCTCGCGCAGCTCGATCTGCCACGCTTCGTACCCGAAGGCGATCCCCGCGCTCGGGTCCAGGATGGCCTCCAGCAGCGCCTCTTTGCCGAGCTTGGTGCCGATCTCGGACAGATTGGGGCCAAAATCAATCCCTTGCCCGCGCACTTGGTGGCAGTTGGAACAGCCGACGGTGGCGCGGTGGAACACCGCCGCCCCGCGCGTCGCGTCCCCGGGCATCTGGGCCAAAAGCGCCAAGGGGGGCAGCGGTTGGGCGTTGCGGGCCTGCGGCAAGGGGAGGACCTGAGCCGCCTCCGCCTTGAGGGCCGGCCAACGGACCATGTTCAACTCCGTGCTGGCGGTCAGCCGGAGGTCGGGCGAGAGGTGGCCCTGGCGGGCGAGTGCGAGGAGGGCGGCGGCGCCCTCTTGGACCTGGACCAGCGCCCGCACGACCGCCTGGCGGGTGGCCAAGTCCCGCCCGGAGTCGCTCACCAGCGGGGCGAGCATCGGCACGACCCGTTGGTCCGCCGTGTGGCCCAGGGCCTCGACGGCGGCCCGCGCCCGGGGGCCGGTCAAGGCCGCCCGCACGCCCGTCAAATCGCCGTCCCGGAGGAGGAGCCGCATCGCCCGCACCCCGGCCCCCGTGTTCGGGTGACTCAAAGCGAAGTCCAGCAGCGCGGGGTGCTGGCCGGGGAGGTGGAAGGCGTCCACGATCTCGACGAACTGGGGGGTGCCCTGGGCCTGCGCCAGGACCTTCAGCAGGGCGGCCTTGACCGCGGGATTGGCGTCCAGGTCGATCCCCTGGAGGCGGCGGAGGGCTTCCCAGGCAATCGTAGGCGGACGCGCCGGGGCCTCTCCCGCCGCCGGCGACGGGTCGCCGCCTCGCCCCCGGAGCCCGGTCCCCAGGAGGGCGGCGCAGAGCGCTAATCGCACCCATTTTTTCCGCGCATACATCAAAGCAACTCCTTAGCAGGTGTGGCCGGCTTCGACCAGCCTCTTCCGTGCGCCGCCGCGGCTGGCCCGGCATCGGCCGCGCGGCATTTGTTTGACCCTGCCCCACCCTTCCCCTAGCATGCCCCCCTCTGTTGCTCGAACCGTTGATTCCGTGACTATGAAGATCGTGGTGTGTGATCCCGTCTCGCCCAAAGGCATTGCCTTGTTGCGGCAGCGCGCCGAGTTTGCGGTGACGGTGCTGGAAAAGCGGCTGCCGGAGAGCGACCTGCTGCCGGTGGTCCGGGATGCGGCCGCCTTGATCGTGCGTTCGGAGACGAAGATCACCCGGGCGGTCATGGAGGGGGCTCCGCGGCTGCGGGTGGTGGGGCGCGCGGGGGTCGGCGTGGACAACGTGGACGTGGAAACGGCGACGCAGCGGGGTGTGGTGGTAATGAATACCCCGGGCGGCAACACCATCTCGACGGCGGAGCTCACCTTCTCGATGCTCATGGCCCTGGCCCGCAAGATCCCCCAGGCCCACGGCTCGATGAAGGCCGGCGAGTGGAATCGCAAGGCCTTCTCCGGCACCGAGCTGTACGGTAAGACCCTGGGCATCCTCGGGCTGGGGCGCATTGGCAGCGAGGTGGCCCGGCGCGCCATCGCCTTTGGGATGCGGGTACTGGCGTATGATCCCTACCTCTCCCTCTCGCGCGCCAAAGCGCTCCAGGTCGAGGTGGTGGAGCTGGAGCAGCTCTACCCCCAGGTCGATTTCCTCACGGTGCACATGCCGATGAGCGAGGAAACCAAGGGCATGGTCAACGCCGCGGCCTTTGCCCAGATGCGTCGGGGAGTGCAGGTGCTCAACTGTGCCCGGGGTGGGATTGTGAACGAGACGGACCTCCTGGCCGCCCTCCAGAGCGGGCAGGCGGCCGGGGCGGCCTTGGACGTCTATGAGCAGGAACCGCTTCCGAAAGACTCGCCGCTCCGCTCCCTGCCCCAGGTGATCATGACCCCCCATCTGGGGGCCAGCACTACCGAGGCCCAGGACAACGTCGGCATCGAGGTCGCCGAGGCGGTAACCGAATACCTCTTGCACGGCGTGGTGCGCAACGCCGTCAACCTCCCGAATCTGGACGCCGCCACCTACGCGGTGGTGAAGCCCTATTTGAATCTGGGCGAACGGCTGGGCCGACTGTTGGCCCAACTGGCCCCCAAACGCAACGACCGCCTGGTGGTGACCTACGGCGGCAAGGCTACCGAGCTGCCGGGCGATCCCATCACCCGGGCCGTGTTGCAGGGTTTTCTGGAGTCCGCCGGCGGCAAAGACGTGAACCAAGTCAATGTGCGGGCGCTGGCCAGCGGCTTGGGGCTCTTGGTCGAGGAGATTAAATCGACGGAAAAGACCGACTTCAGCGAATGGCTGCATGTGGCCGCCCACGCCGGCCCGCAGCGGGTTTCAGCCGGCGGCACGTTTTTCAGTTCCCATCATCACCCGCGCATCGTGCGCTTGAACCATCAACCCGTCGAGATCGTGCCCGACGGAGTGCTGCTCTTCCTCAACAACCAAGACCGGCCGGGCATCGTCGGCCACATTGGCACGTTGCTCGGGCAGCATGGGGTCAACATCGCCAGCATGACGCTGAATCGGGAGAGCGCCGGGGGCCAAGCCCTGACGGTTCTCAGCCTGGACAGTGTCCCGCCCGGACCCGTGCTCGAGGCCCTGCGGCAGGACCCGGCCATCAGCAACGTGCGGGTCGTGCGTCTCTAGCCGGAGCGACGCCGCATGAAACGCGGTCTAGTGCGGCGGTTGGTCGTGGGCGGCGCCTTGCTCTGCTGGCCGCTAGGGGCGATGCGGGCCGCCGCCCCGGCGGCGCTCTTCGCCGACGATGTCGTGGCCAAAGGCGCCGGGTTCGAAATCCGGCGCAGTCAGTGGGACGATGCCGTCGGCGCGGTGAAAGCGGCCGCCGCCGCCCAAGGCCAGTCCATCCCGCAATCGCAGTGGCCAGACCTGGCGCGCCGGACCCTGGACCGGCTGATCCTCAACCGGATCCTGCTGCAGCAGGCCACCGCCGACGAGAAGGCCACGGCCAAGGAGGCAGCGGATAAGCTGATCGAGGCCACACGGCGCCAAGCTCAGACCGACGAGGCCTACCGCCGCCACCTCCTGGCGGTGGGGTTGACGCCGGAACAGTTCCAACAGCGCGTCCTCGAGCAGGCCACCGTCGAGCGGGTCTTGGACCGGGAGATCAAAGCCAAGATCAACATCACCACCGACCAAGCCCGCGAGTTTTATGAGCACGGTCTGGACGGTCCGGCCAAGGCCCTCCAGACGACCGTCGCGCGGCTCGCCCAGACCGACACCAACTCGGTCTTCTACACCAACGCCAAGCAGAAGCTGGAGAACCTCCAGAAGGCCAATCTCGCCAAACTCGACCGGCCGGAAACGGTCCGCGTCAGCCATATCCTCCTCTACACCGTCGATCGGGTCACCCGCCAGCCGCTCCCGGAGGCCACCCAGAAGACCAAACACGAGCTGGCCGAGAAGCTCGTTACCCGGCTCAAAGGCGGGGAGGATATTGGCACACTGGCCAAGGAGTTTTCCGAGGATCCCGAGGTGCAGCGGACCGGCGGCGAATACACGGTCGCGAGAGAGGGCGCGATGGCGCCGGAGCTGAAGACCGCCTTGTTCGCCCTCCCCACCAACCAAGTCAGCGACCTTATCACCACCCCGTACGGCTACCACGTCGCCGTGGTTCACGAACACCTCCCGGCGGGCAAACCGCCCTTCGAAAAGCTCGAGCCGCAGATCAAGGAGTATCTGGCGAATCAGGCGGCGCAGGACCAGGTGCCAGCGTTTTTGGATCGCGTCAAAAAGGAGTACCACGTCGAGGTCACGGCGACGCAGCCTTAACCGGGAGGCGACGGCGGCGCTACGGCGAGGCGGGCAACAAGACAGAGGCGCGGGCCTGCAACCATTGCAGATCGCGATTGGCCGGCAGCCACAAGGTCCAATGGTTGGGAATCCAGTTGGGCGACGATTCGGTGATGGTCCGCGGCTCCACCCAGCGGTGGTATTCGACGTGGGTGTCGGTGAACGAGACCACCCCGCCGTGGTCGTGCTCCGCGGAAGGCAGGTGGTAGAACTGCCCCCCCGCCCCGAGCCGGATGACAAAGGCGGAGTGGCAGATGTTGCCGGGAGAAGTATCCACGAAGAGCAGCAGGCTCGAGGTGTCACCGCACGCCAAGTCGGCGGACTTATGGAAGTTCCAGAGCCGCGCGTCGTTGGATGGCGGGATGTCGTCCCGCGACCCCATGTAGGAGTTGAGCGCGTAGGTG
>JAJXTA010000796.1 GCA_021784265.1 bacterium
CCGCACTAACGCCTCATGAACCGCCTCCGGATTCTGGCCCTCCTCGCTCTGGCCGTTGGGCTTGGGGGGCTGATGGTCAGCGTGGGGATGGCCAGGCGTCAACCCGGCTGGGCGCCGGTGCGGCCGCTTCGGGCGCCATCCCAGGCCGCACCCCGGGCGGTTCCGTTGCCGGGCTCCCCTGGGCGCGGGCCTGTGCGAGTACCGGCCCCACGGCCGTTCCACTCGCCCGAGCTGGCGTCGGGCACCCGTGTCGCCAGCCCTCCCCGCGTCGCCAAGCCCGCCTCAACGCTGGCGACCGGGAGCCGGAAGCCGACGGGCCAGGGCCAGTCCCCGTTGACCTACAACGGCTATGTCGTCCAAGACCCGGCGGCGCGCACGGCGTTAGCGTTCGTCGGCGAGGACCCGGCGGCGGAGGAGTATTGGGCGGAGGCGATCAACGACCCGAGTCTGCCCGCCGAAGAGCGGAAGGACCTGATCGAGGACCTCAACGAGGACGGTCTGTCGGACCCCCATCACCCTGGTCCCGCCGACCTGCCCATCATCGCCAGCCGCCTCGAGCTCATCACCGAGTTGGCGCCCTACCCGATGGACCGAGTCAACGCGGAGGCGTTCGCCGAGGCCTTAAAGGACCTGGTGGGGCTGCTGGCTGGCCAACCGCCCCAGTAAGACCATGCCAGGCGCAGCGTTGCGGTGGGTCAGGCGATCTTGGTAGGCTCTGGCCTCATGCGCGTGCTGATCGTCGAAGACGAAAAGAAGACGGCCTCGTTTGTGCGCAAGGCGCTCCAGGCGGAGGGGTTTGCGGCGGATGTCTGTCACAACGGCGACGAAGCGCTCGCGGCCGCGACCAGCACCCCGTTCGACGCGCTGGTCTTGGACATCATGCTTCCCGGGCGCGACGGTCTGAGCGTGTTGCGGCAGTTGCGGGCTCATCGCAACACGACGCCGGTGTTGTTGCTCTCCGCCCGCGGGGAGGTCAACGAGCGCGTCGAGGGGCTGGATGCGGGGGCGGATGATTACCTGCCCAAACCCTTTGAGCTAGTCGAGTTGGTGGCCCGCGTGCGGGCCTTGACCCGGCGGGTGGGCGAGAACAAGTCCACCCTCTTGCGGGTGGCCGATCTCACGCTGGACACCGTCGGTCACCGCGCCCACCGCGCCGGCCGGGAGATCGAGTTGACCGCGCGGGAGTACCGCCTCTTGGAATACCTGATGCGCTCGGCCGGCCGGCTCTGCGGGCGGATGATGATCCTGGAGAAGGTGTGGGACTACGATTTCGACCCGGGGACCAATCTGGTGGATGTCTATATCCGGCGGCTGCGCGAGAAGGTCGATGCCGGCTTTGACGCCAAGCTCGTCCACACGGTGCGGGGGGTGGGCTATGTCTTGCGGGAAGCCCCATGACGATCCGGGCGCGGCTGAGTCTTTGGTATGCGGGGGTGCTCTTTGCCACCCTCATGCTCATGGGGACGCTCCTCTATTACCAGCTCGTGCTGTGGCCGCAGCGCCGCGAGCTGCGGGCCCACACGGGCCGTTACCGACCGCCGCCCCCCGTCCGCGACGACGAGGAGGCGGTGGACCCGGACGTGTTTGAGGACGTGAGCGGGATTGTGATGTGGTGCGGGGTGCCGGCCGCCTTGCTGGCGGTCGCCGGGGGCTGGTGGTTGATGCGCAAGTCGCTGGCCCCGGTGGCCGCCCTGAGCCAAGCCGCCGAGCGGATCAACGAACGCCACCTCCACGAACGACTGCCCCGCTCCGGCAGCGGCGACGAACTGGACCGGCTCACTGAGGTCTTCAACGCCATGCTGGCCCGGCTGGACGATTCCTTCACCCGCATTCGCGACTTCACCCTCCACGCCTCCCACGAGCTCAAGACGCCCTTGACGGTGCTCTGTGGTGAAACCGAGACGGTATTGCGCGATCCGGCGATTGCCCCCGCCGAACGGGAACGCGCGGCCAGCCAACTGGACGAGCTGCGCCGGCTGGCCCGGATCGTCGATGGCCTTACCTTGCTGGCGAAAGCAGACGCGGGCTTGGTGGCGCTGACGCTGACGCCGGTTCACCTCGACGATTTGACCCGGGACCTTTATGCCGACACGCAGCTCCTGGCCCAAGCCTCGGGGCTGGCGGTTGAACTCAGCGCCTGTGAGCCGGCGACCGTCCCCGGCGACCCACATCGGCTCCGGCAACTCTTGCTCAATCTGGCGGACAACGCCGTGAAGTACAACGAGCCCGGTGGGGCCATCGACATGGCGCTGCGCCGCCTGGAGGGCACGGCGCAGTTCACCATCGCCAATACCGGCCCTGGCATCCCGCCGACCGACCTCCATCGCGTCTGCGACCGCTTTTTCCGCGGCGACCCGGCGCACGGCACCGAGGTCGAGGGGTGCGGTCTGGGGCTGAGCATCGCCCAATGGATTGTTGCGGCGCACGGGGGAAGCCTGCACATTGCCTCGGTGCCGACCCAACGGACGACGGTGACGGTGCGGCTGCCGCTGGCGGCGCCGGCGCTGGCCCCTTCTTGACACCCCATGAAACCTTCTGGCCGCTCTCTCACCCTTGTTCTCGGTTTGGGCCTCCTGCTGCTGCCGAGCTGCGCGCGGTATGAGGCGAAACCGCTCTCCGCGGCGCAGACCGCCCGGACCCTGGAAACGCGCCGGCTCGATGCGCCGCCGTTCCGGGCGTTCCTGCAAACCAACCTCCATCG
>JAJXTA010000797.1 GCA_021784265.1 bacterium
CTACGACCGGCTCTTCCGGGTCGCGGCGCCGGAGGCTGAGGGCGAGGACTTCAAAGCCCATCTCAACCCCGCCTCCCTGCGCGCCGTTACGGGCTGTCAGTTGGAGCCGAGCCTGGCCCACGCCGAGCCCGGCGCCTGCTACCAGTTCGAGCGGCTGGGCTATTTCTGCCGCGAGGCCAAAGGCGTGGCTCCGGGCGAGCTGGTCTTTAACCGCACCATCGGGCTCAAGGATTCCTGGGCCAAACAAACCGCGCGCCCCTGACCCGCCGCGCGGGGCGCCCACCGTTACGCCGGCTCGAGCCCCGGCAGGTGCCAGGGGGCGCGATAGGTGTAGCTCAAATGCCGGCTCGCCTCCGGGTCGTCCAGGATCTCTTCCCTGACGGGGTCCCACCGGATTCTCCGTTTTAAGCGCACGGCCAGGTTGCCCAAATGGCAGACCGTGGCCGAGCGATGGCCAATCGCCACGTCGCAGATCGGCAACTGGCGTGACTTGATACAGTCGAACCAATTTTGGTGGTGCTGGCCGCTGACGTAGAGATGAACCTCGTCCGGGCCTAACGGTTCCGCCAAAGCGCCCTTGACCGTGGACTCCAGTTTGCCCCGGTCCATAAAGAGGATCCCGTCCTGGCCCTCGAAGGTCGTGCCGATGCGGAAGCTCATGCCGCAGTTGAGCTTGATCCCGTTGGCATAGGTGTAGTTGCACTCGAACCAGACAGGGGTCTCGAAGCGCCCCTGCGGATCGTAATCGGCGTGGGCCGCCACTTCGACCGGCCCGCTGGTGTCCATCCCCAGGCCCCACTGGGCGATGTCCAGGTGATGGGCGCCCCAGTTGGTCATTTGGCCGCCCGAGTAATCCCAGAAGAACCGGAAGTAATAATGCACCCGATGCCGGTTGTAGGGCCGCTCCGGGGCCGGGCCGAGCCAGAGATTGTAGTCCAGCTCCGGCGGCGGCGCGCTGTCCGGCACCGGCGGGTCCTTCATCCAATTGACGCCGGGAATCCCCACGCGCACAGCCCGAATATCGCCGATCCGCCCCGACCGCACATACTCACAGCCCCGGCGGAACTTGGCATCGGAGCGTTGCTGGCTGCCGGTCTGCACGATCCGTTTGTGGTCGCGCGCCGCCTTGACCATTGCCGAGCCTTCCCGAATCACCAGGGTGAGCGGTTTCTCGCAATAGACATCCTTGCCGGCCTCGCAAGCGTTGACCGTCAGCAAGGCGTGCCAATGGTCGGGCGTGGCGATGAGGACCGCGTCCACCTCTTTGCTCGCCAGCAACTGCCGGTAATCCCGATACGTGGCGGGCGTCCGCCCCGTGCGGTCTTGGACCGCCTTGCGCGCCCGGGCCAAATGCCCGGCATCCACGTCGCAAACCGCGACCACGTGCTTGGACATCGAGGGGGCGTTGAGGTGGTAGGTGCCTTGGCCGCCCGTCCCGATCACCCCCACGCCAATGAACTCGCTGGGCGATTCCCCCGTCTGCGCCCGGGTCCGGTTCAGGAACAGACTCGGCCCCGCCAACGCCAGCCCGGCGCCCACGCTCCAGGCGCCCGTTTGTTTCAAGAATTCCCGCCGCGGAAGGTCGTTGTGCTTCTTCATGTTCGTCATCGCCCGGCACGCCGCCGGCACTCTAAGGACGCCCGCCCGCGCCCGGGGATTCAGGCTAGCCCGACGCTGGCCGCCCTCCGGTCCGGTTCGCCACTGGTCCCTGGGCCCAGCGCCACGAAACTCGGACTCGTTTCCTTGCGTTCTTCGGCCTCCTCAGCAGAATCTATGGGTTCAGTCTTGGGCCACAAGCCCGCGACCCGGCGGCGTGAATCGCCGGGGCGACAACCAGCGCCTGCCGGCGTCGAGGACATTAGGGCGGTAGCCGAAATGAGTTTATGGACAGTTGGCGGTTTACAACGGTTGTCGAACTTGCGGCGCCGCGCGCCGGTCGATCGGTCGGAGCTCTGGACGGCTCGACCTTGCCCGCGCCTTCCCATCCGCACGACCTCAAATGACCCCCATCGCCTCGAGAATCTGCTTTCGAGCAAAGCTCCTCCGGCCCGCGGCGCCCGCCAAGGCCTCCTGGACATTTCTGCTCCTGCCAAAGGAGGCCAGCGCCAAGCTCCCCTCGCGGGGGATGGTGTCGGTGGAAGGCACCCTCAACGGCGTCGCTTTTCGGGCGACCCTCGAGCCTGACGGCCAGAAGGGTCACTGGTTCAAAGTGCCACGGAAGCTGCAAGAGGGTGCTCGGGCTTGCGCCGGCGACGTTGTCACGCTGGAGATCACTCCCGCGGGCCAGGAGCCGGAGCCCAAGGTGCCCGCCGACCTGCGCCGGGCGCTTGCCGCCGCGCCGCAAGCGCGGGCGTTGTGGTCGGACATTACGCCCGCCGCGCGCCGAGATTGGATCCAGTGGATCACCTCCGCCAAGCAGACGGAGACCCGGGCGCGTCGGATCGCCAATGCCTGCTCGATGCTCGAGGCGGGGAAACGGCGCCCGTGCTGTTTCGATCGGTCTGGCTTTTATAGCAAGGGCCTCGGCGCGCCGGAGGGAACCTAGGGCGTCAGCGTTCGTTGGCTCCTGCCTCTCCCGCAGGGCGAACGTCCCCCGGGAGGCCTGTCCACAGCGGCCTTCCCCTGCTTCCCGTTGCTTCTTGCGCCCCTTGCGCCTTTTTGCGGCCTCCCCCATCCTCCCCCTTTTTTCGCCTCTT
>JAJXTA010000798.1 GCA_021784265.1 bacterium
GTTGTCCCTGGCCGATGTGCGGGGCTTGATCGCCCGTTGGCGGGGGGAGCTGCGTGCCAGCCCGGGCGGTGGCAACCCGTGGCGGCGTCTGCCGCCGCCGGTGCTGGCGCTGGCGGCCGCCGCATAGTCAGCGGATGGCCAGGGCGCGCAGCCCTCGGCGCATCGGCGGGATCGGGGAAGCGATGGACCGCGACCGGTCCCTCGGTCGCAGCCGCGGTCTCGTGGCGCGCGGTCGCGTGCCGCCCCCTGGTCGGCCCCCTCATCCTCGCCTTCCCCCTGAGGGAGTGGGGAGCCGTAGCGGCGGTTCCGGGCCGCGCCCGCGCGCGTCGTGGCAATAGACCGCCGAGGTCAACCCTGGTCTCGTCGAGGCCCTGTCCGCGCTTGCGCCAAGGGCACTGCCACTCGAGTATCACTTCATGCGAACCGAACTGGTGACCACTCTGAAGCGCAAGGCGACTGAGATCATCGCTGAACTTGAGACCGAGCGTGATCCGGTGCTCATCACGCAACATGGTCGCCCGGCGGCGTATCTGGTGGATGTCGAGACTTACGAGGACACGCGGCGGCGGCTGGCCGTGCTCGAGGGGATCGCGCGGGGAGAGCGGGCTATCGACCAGGGACGCGTCGTGGGCCATACCGAGGCCAAGAAACGAATGGCGCGAGGGCTGAGCTGATTTGGACTGTGCCGGCGCTCCAAGACCTCGAGGCGATTGCCGACTACATCGCTCTCGACAACCCGCTGGCGGCGCGAGGGCTGGTTGAGCGTGTCTTCGAGCGCGTCGCGCGGTGGGAGGCCCACCCCGAGAGCGGATCGCATCCCCTGGAGCTTCGGCGATCATCCCGGCGATACCGCCAAATCGTTGAGCCGCCGTGTCGAGTGTTCTACCGCTACGAGCGATCCTCCGAGCGGGTTTTCGTGCTCTCCGTCATCCGCGGAGAGAGGCGTCTCCGCAAGCGCCCTCTGATCCAGCGTGATCGCGAGAATCCAATGGTCTAACCGGCCAAGGAAGGTGGCTAACCCGGCGTGGGTCGCCTGCTGAGCTGCGCCTTCGCTGAGAAGGAACGCTCCCCTAATATCTCCGGGTTAGCTGTGTTCCCCGGTTGAACGAAGCCACGCCGACCCCGACGGCGACCCGTCCTTGCGGAAAGTGTTGCGGGATCGCGGGTGAGAAGAGCGGACGCCGGGGCCGCGGCGAGAAACCAGGACCAGTTGCGGACAGGTGGAGGGGGAGACCCAGGACAGGAGCAACGGGAGTTGCGGGATACGACTGCCTCGCCCCTGGCCCGGACGGTCTTGCCCTCTTGTTCACCCCGTCCGAACGCTCTCCGCGCTCTGAGGTTCCCAGCTCTCCGGCCAGGGGGCGAGGAGGGCGCGAAAGAAGCGCGCGGGTCAGCCGTGGTGGCGCGCCCGGGTGGGGTAGATTTGAGTGCATCTCATGCTTGACATTAGCGCCTCCTTTGGTTTGACTTCCCGCTAATCCGCGTGCGTCAGTACGCCGTGGTGTGGCACCCGGACCGGGTGCGGTCACGGCCCGCCCGACCCGTCGTGTCCGCCTGAACAGCGGCACGCGCCCGGCCGATCGAGATCCTATGGCTAGCGGCAAAGTAAAGTGGTTCGACAACCGGAAGGGATTCGGGTTCATCATCCCAGAGACGGGCGGGGAGGTGTTTGTCCATTACTCGGCCATCGTGGCCGACGGGTTCCGCTCGCTGAAGGAAGGGGACTTGGTCCAATTCGACGTCATCGAGAGCGGCAAGGGGCTCAAGGCCCAGAACGTGAAGCGGATGGCGCCCTGAGCGGGCCGGAGGACGGGGGGGTGGCCCGCCGCCACCCTCTCCAGCGCTCCGCCCCCTTTTGGCTCAGCCTCGCGCGGTTCGCCGGGCGTCACGGCACGCTTGAGTTCCGGGTGCTGGCAGGCTGTAATGCACCCCGATGCAGTCGGACCTCGCCGCGCCGGTTTCCAGCCTCTATGTGCACGTCCCGTTTTGTGCGCATAAGTGCGAGTATTGCGCCTTCTATTCGGCGCCGGCCTCCGGGGACGTGGTCAACCGCTACGTGGCGGCCCTGATTCGAGAAATGGAGTGGGTGGGAGGGGACTGCCGCCCCCACACCCTCTACTTTGGCGGGGGCACGCCGTCCTTGCTCAACCTGCGGCAATGGGAACAGGTCTTGGCGGCGTTGCACCGGTGGAACCTGGCCCCGGCGCGCGAATGGACGGTGGAATGCAACCCGGCCACAGTCTCGTTGGACAAGGCGCGGCTGCTGCGCGCGGCTGGGGTGAACCGGATTTCAATGGGTGTTCAATCGCTGGATCCGGCCCTGCTGGAGCGATTAGGGCGGGTGCATAGCCGGGAGATGGTGTTTCGCTCGTTCGACCTCCTCCGCCAGGCGGGGTTCGACAACCTGAACGTGGACCTGATGTTCGCCATTCCCGGCCAGGATTTGGGCCGGTGGCAGGCGACGTTGCGGGAGGCGTTGGCCTTGGGCAGCGAGCATCTCTCGGCCTACGAGGTCATTTACGAGGAAGACACCGCCCTATACGCCCAGCTCCAGGCCGGCGACTGCGCGGTGGACGAGGATTTGGCCGCGGACATGTTCGAGGCCCTCGTGGCGGCCGCGGCGGCCCATGGGCTCGAACAGTACGAGATCGCTAACTTCGCCCGAAAAGCCGACGGCCGCGGCGAAGTGCCCGGCT
>JAJXTA010000799.1 GCA_021784265.1 bacterium
CCACCCCCCGCTGGCATAGTACGCCTCGGTGCGGAACCAATCGGTCATGATCCAATTCACCCGCACCAAGTCCCCCAGCTCGCCTGCGGCGATGAGTTGCTTGAGCTTGAGGTAACGGGGCTCGGTCCGGAGTTGGAACATGGCGGCAAAGACCCGATCCGGCCGCCGGTGCCGGGCGGCCAGGAGCCGTTCGGCGTCGGCCTTATGGACCGAGATCGGCTTCTCCACCATGACGTGCAGGCCCGCCTCCAGGGCGGCCACCCCCAGGGTGGTGTGCTGATAATGCGGGGTGGCGATCATCACCGCGTCCACGGCCCCGGAGCGGATCAGTTCCTCGCCATCGGTAAAGGTGCGCAAGGAGCTGTAGGGGGTCAGCGGGGCGAAGGCGTCGGCCACCGCCGTCAACCGGCCCCGGGGCACCTTCCCGCTCAGCAGGTATTCGGCGTGGTAGCGGCCGATATTCCCCAGCCCGATGATGCCCAAGCGCACTTCGTTCATGGCCCGAGCATAAACCCGCGCTCAGCGAAGGCCAGTCCGGAGTACGGAGCTTGCTTTTGTGGGGCTGCCTGCTAGGCTGGTCCCATCAGCTTGCGGAGGGCGTCTCGAGTCGCAGGCACGCGGAGCTGAAGAACGGCGGGCGCGCAGCCGCCCGCGGCAACGAACGGCCATGTATGGAAACGAACCAGGCGGCAGCTAGTTACAGCGTGTGGGGCAAAGACAACGTCGCGTACGGCCCGGTGGAGCTCCCCACCCTGGGCCACTGGGTTCGCGACGGACGGGTCACCCCCGAAACGTGGGTCTTCTTCGGGCCGGAACACGTGTGGCGCAAGGCCGCCCAGTGCCCCGAACTGAAGCTCTTCTTCGACCGCAAGGCCAAGGAACTGGCCCAAGGGACGGTCACCGAGAGCGCCCGGTCCCTCATCCAAAAGCCCGGCTCCCTGCGCCGGATCAAGATCTTTGCCGGCATGGACGAGCAACAGCTCGAGTCCTTCCTCAGCTACATGGAGATCGTCCGCTGCAAGCAGTTCAGTCACGTCGTCCGCAAAGGCGACCACGGCGACGCCATGTACCTGGTGCTGGAGGGCGAAGTGCGGGCCCTCACGATGGTGGACCAAAAGGAATCCATCCTCTCGACCATGGGGGTGGGCGACTTCTTCGGCGAGGTCTCCCTCTTGGATCAAGGACCCCGCTCCGCCGATGTCGTCGCCAACCGCGACAGCGTCCTCTTGAAGATCTCCGCCGCCGCCTACGAACAGTTGGTCCGGGAAGCCCCGGCGTTGGGGATGCCCTTCTTGCTGGAGATCAGCCGCTCGGTCGTCGGCCGGGTCCGGAGCCTGACCAAGCGCTACGAGGACTCGATCCACTTTGCCCGCACCGCCAGCTCTCTTCGCTAGCCCGGCCGCCAGACGGCTGCGGTCACGGGCAGGCGCGCCGGGCAGAATCCTTCACCAACCACCCGAACCTGAGGCGCCGGAGCGGCAGTGACACGCTCCGCCCGCCCCGGAACGAGCGGCGCGCCTCGAGGAGCGCCGCCGAGGGCACGGCTCCTCACCGCAGCAGCCCCGCCAACAACGGCGCATAGACCAGGCTCGGCAAGTAATCCGCCAGCTCGACCTTGCGGATTTCGAGGATGACCAGGGCCACCACGAACAGCAGCAAACCGGCGGCGGCCTGGATCGGCTCGACCAGCGCCCGGTGCTCCAGCCACGGGCCCAACACGCGGATTCCGAGGGTCAGTGTCCCCTGGTAGGCCACCACGGGCAAGGCCGCCCCGAGCGCCCCCCAGCCAAAGCACTGGCTGAAGGCGATGGTCGCCAACCCGTCGGTGATCCCCTTGATCACCAGGGGTTTGCTATCGGCTTGCAGACCCTCCTGCACGGCCCCGAGCAACGCCAGCGGCTCGGCGCAGTAGAGCAACGAACACACCACAAAACCGACGCTCCAGGGCGGGGCCGCCACCCCTTGCGCCCGGGTGAACTGCTCCTTGACGTAGCGGCCCACCCGGTTCATCCCCCGTTGCAGGCGCAGGAGGTGTCCGGTCAGCTTCCCCAACATGAGGGCCACCAGGAGGAGGGCGGCCTGCCGGAAGACGTAACCAAGAGGACCAGCCAGGGCGGTCCAGGTGGCGCTCAGGCCGACATAAACCGTGAAAACCCCGAGCAGCACCTTGAGCCGTCGTTGGGTGGACGGGGAGAGAGGCCGAACGACTGTCCGGCCGATCCCGCCACCGATCAGGATGCACAGCCCATTGAGCAGGGTGCCGATCACGTCCGCCACGCTAGCCCGGCGCGCTTGCCGCTTTCAAGACTTGCTGGAGTCCACCCGCCACAGGTCCGTCGGCAGGTCGGGTCGCGCTTCCGGCCCGCGCCGCCGCGACGGGCGCGACGAAGTTCGGGGTTGCATTCACCCCGGCGGCACGGCAAGGTATTAGGCGACGGCAGGGTCGGGGCGTAGCGTAGTCTGGCTAGCGCGCTTGTTTCGGGTACAAGAGGTCGTGAGTTCAAATCTCACCGCCCCGACCACTTTTCCTGAGGCTTCTGAGAAAAGGCCCGCAATCCTAAAACCATCGAGGCCAGGAAGCCCGGCAACGTGCGTAAATGGCCGGTCGAGGCTCCCTCGGAGTCGTTCACTCCTAACTCTAACGCCTCCCCAATACGGACCGGGTGATCCTCGCCGACGCGTCTGACACGCG
>JAJXTA010000800.1 GCA_021784265.1 bacterium
GCCAGAACTTGCTGTGGCTGAGGGCCTCAACGATGCGGCCAAAGGCAAGATCGTTGTCGGCGACGGCGGCGGCCGGCGTGGGGGCGCCGTGGCGGGTGCCGCTGGTGTGATCGTCCGGGAGGCAGATCCAGATCAACCCGGGCAGGCTCCCCGCGGCTTCGAACCGCTTGAGATCGCGGATGAAATAATCGGCCCGGAATTGGTCGGGCACTTCCAAGGCCCAGCCGACGTAATTGGTTTGCAGATAGGGCCGGAGCGACTCGACCATCGGGTAGCTGGCAAACCGCACGGTGTCGCTCTCGCCTTTCCAGGTGCGGTAGCAGTCCAGAAAGTCGGGGGCGCCTTTGCGGGCCGGGTCACGCCAGGCAATGTCCGGCGCGGCGAACTCGCCGTAATTATACTGCGTAATGCCGTGCGCCGTCGCGTTGTCCCAGAGAAAGCCGGTGGGGGCGTAGGCCAGCGCGTCATCCTCGTCTTCGCCCATCCCGTCCGGATAGCTCCGCGGCCAGCCGGCGAACGAGCGTTCGAGGTAATCCGTGCCAAACGCCGTCGTGGACCACTGATGCCCGTCGGCGCTGCAAATCCCGGCGCAATACGTATTGTCCAACAGCGCGAAGTCTTTGACCATCTTGTGCTGGTTCGGCGTGATCCGCGCCCCAAAGACGCAGAGGTCCGGATCGCCATTGCCCGGGATGACATCCCCGAGCACCTGGTCGTAGGTGCGATTCTCCTTGATGATGTACACCACGTGTTTGAACAGGCTCGGCTCGCCGATCCGTTCGGGCACTGGGCGCGCCGGCTGGCCCGGGCGCGGCGGCAGCTTGGCCTGGGCGAGCCGGTCACGGCGGTAATCCCGCCACACGATGGCCGTCAGCCGCGCCAAGTCGCGCTCGGGCGGCAACGGCATGAGCGACAACGAACCGTGGTACTGGTGGGAGTTGAACTCCGCCGTCCCGTCACCCCCACGCCGCCGGCCGGGCCCGAGCCCTTTGATGTTCGCGACATCGAGCCGGTGCCGGGGCGAATCCACCACCACCGCGCCCGGAAACCACCCGGCGGGGATCGCGCCCAGGAGACGGGAATGCCCTGGTTTGAAGGCCACGACCGCCACCGCGTTCTGTGTCCCATTGGCCACGTAGAGCCGCCGGCCGGCGGCATCGAAGGCGAGCGCATTGGGTGAGGCGCCGAACAACTCCGCCGGACTGTTCTTGGTCCAGATCGTCTCGACGACCTTGGCCGTGCGCACGTCGATGACGCTGAGGTTGTCGCTGGTGGCGTTGGCCACCACGACATAGCGCCCATTCGGCGCGACCGCCAACCCGGCGGCGTGTTTGCCCACCACCACCTCGGTCACCCCCCGTCCGGCGGCCAGATCGATCACGCTCACCGAACCTTCGTTGGCCACGAACGTGACCGGATCCACCCGCACGCTGGTCCCGCGCCCGGCCGGCCCAGTCAGGTCCCCAGCCTGAGGCCGGCGTCCACCCCAATTGCTCACATACACCCGGTGGCCGACCACAGCCACGTCGTAGGGCGCGACGCCGACATCGAAGAGACGGAGCACCCGCCCTGTCGCCACCTCGATCTCCGCCAACCGATTCGACAAGTTCAACGCCACGTATAACCGCCGGCCGTCCGCGGAAATCGCCAAGCCCGCCGGAATCTCCTCCTTGCGCCGCGGAGCATTCGCCGCGGGCAATCGGATCGAATAGAGACCACGGACCCGCAACTCCGGCCCGACACTGAACACCTTGACGCTCCCGTTGACGTTCGAGAGGTAAATCCGCGAGCCGTCCGGCGAGAAAATCAAGCCCGTGAAGCTCAACTGCGCGTCCTTGTCCGGGTGGAGGATCTGCGGGGCGATGGTGGCAGGATGCGGTTCGTTAACCTTCTCGGACGGGAGTGGAACCCGCTGCCGAAGCTCGCCGGTCACGGGATCGAGCACCAACAATTCGCTGGTCTTGCCCGAAGTCACCAGCAACCGCCCGTTCGGGCTCAAGGCCAGGGCCTGCGGGCGCAGCCCGGGCAGTGGTACCTGAAGCCCGTAGGGAGTGAGGACCTGGTTGACCGGAGTCACGGCCCGCTCCGGCCCCGCCGGCCCGACGGTCTCGAGGTCCTGCCCGGCCAACCCAGCCGCCGCTGCCACCGCCAGCAGCCCCGTGGTCCACCGCCGGCCGGCAGCGGAACGGGAGGCTTTGGCCGCGACGGAGGCCGCGACACAGGGTGTCAGAGAGGGGGCCGACTCCGGGTGGCCGAGTCGGCGAGGAAGCTGTTCGTTACGCATGGTTATTTGCATTTCGCGCGTCCGTACAGCCTAGCGACGGTCCACCGAAAAGAAACCACAATTGGGCAACAAGCCGGTGAAAAACCGCTCATCACCCGCCCGGCGGCGGTCGGCGGAACCTCGGACCAAGGCGAGCGCCCGCGGTTCGCGGGGCGCCGGTTCCGCCCCGCCAAAAAGCACGTGCGGCTCCGCGGTGGAGACCACGGAGCCGCGAGGTTGACAGAGCGATGGGAAACGCCCGCCGCCGCTTACTTCTTTTTGGCAGGCTTGGCGGCTTGGGCTTCCTCGATGGCGGCCTGGGCCGCCGCCAACCGGGCCACCGGCACGCGGAACGGCGAGCAGCTCACGTAGTTGAGGCCGATGTCGTGGCAGAACTCGACCGACGAGGGCTCGCCGCCGTGCTCGCCG
>JAJXTA010000801.1 GCA_021784265.1 bacterium
TGGTCAGCCACATCAAGGTCCTTTCCGATAGGGTAGCGGATGTCTCGAGTTTGGCGGCGTGGCGGCGCTCCTTCATTCGCCCGGAGATGACCGCGGAGGAGAAGGCGCTGGCGGTGTGGCAGTCCAGCGTGGCCTTCGTGTACCAGGATGCGCCCCCGCTCGAATTCGCCGGCTGCGTCCACGACGCGATCAAGGACTTCAATGTTTATGGCTACGGGATGTGCTGCTGCGCCTCGGCTCGACTGGAGGAACTGGCTCGTTACGTCGGGTTACCGGCCCGAGGCTTTGGCATCAACGGCCATAGTGTGCCCGAAGTCTTCTGGGATGACGGTTGGCACCTGCTTGACGCCTCGTTGGTCAACTATTTCCGGCGCACGGACGGCCAGCTCGCCAGCGTGGCCGACCTCACCCAGGCGGTCCAGGGCTGGTTCGGCGAGCATCCCGGCTACCGGGGCAACGACGCGGGGCTGCGCCAGTTCCAGCAGGCCGCGGGTTGGACCGGCTGGCGGCAGGGGCCACCCTTGCTGGCCCGGTGTTCGTTCTACGACGCCGGCGGCTGGTGGCCGGCCAAAACCCACGGCTGGTACTCGACGATGCAGGAATTCGATGGCAGCCACAAGACCCCTTTCCCGTTCGAATACGGTTACTCGCAGGGTTACGAAGTGAACCTCCAGTTGCGCCGCGGCGAGCGCCTCACCCGCAACTGGTTCAACCGCGGCTTGCACGTCAATGGCATCCTCCACGATGGCGGGACCCCCGGCTGTCTCACCGCCAAGGTCGGGGAAGGAACGATGGCATTCCTGCGCCAGTTCGGCGACCTGAACGACGGCCGGGTCGGAAGCGGCACGCTCGAATATGAGGTGCCGCTGGCCGACGGCGGGTTTCGCGACGCGGCGCTCGCCGTGGAGAACCTGGCCTGCCGCCAGGAGGCTCCGGCGGAGGCCGCCGTCCACGTGGCCGATCCGGCCAAGCCCGGCACTCTCGAGTTGGACCTGCCCACCAGTTACGTCTATTTGACGGGCCAACTCGCGCTCGAGACCGTGATGCGCCCAGGCGGTCAGGTGCGCGTGTGGCTGAGCGACAACAACGGTGGGGACTGGCGCCCGGTGGCGACGGTCACCGCCCCGGGGGCTCGTGTCGTGGACCTCCAGTCCTGGGTGCTGCGCCGCTACGACTACCGCCTGCGGTTGGTCCTCGAGGGACCCGGCACCGGGTTGAACCGCCTGGCCCTCACGCACGAAGTCCAGTGTTCGCAGCGCGCCTTGCCCACGCTCGGGGAGGGCGACAATACCCTCCGCTTCAGCGCCGGCCCGGACGAGGGCACCGTCACCATCGAAGGCGCGGCGCAGCCGGCCCAGCCGGGAAAGCGCCTCACCCTGGCGGACTTCCATCCCGTACGGCAAGACGTGCAGGAGCAGGACTTTCAACTCCAGTCCGGCACCGGCGCTGTGACTTTCCCCATCGCCACGCCCGGCGAGATGACCCGCCTACGGTTGGGGGGGCACTACCGGCTGCGGGACGCGCGGGACCAGTGGAGCATGCGGGTGTCCTTCGACGCGGGTCGTACTTTCCGAACGGTGGCCACCCAGACCGGCCCCTTTCAGGGGATTTGCCAGTACGTGACCGTCACCAACGTGCCCGCGGGCACCCGGGCCGCCCAGGTGCGCTGGGTGGGGCGCCAGCGCAACACGACCTGCCTCTTCTTCGCCCGCATCGACGCCGATTATCGGCAGCCCCGCGGCGGCTTTCGGCCCGTCAAGATCACCTACGTGTGGGATGAGGCTGGCGGGGAGCACCGGGACACCCACGTCGCTCGCGCCCCGCGGGAGACGTATCGCATCCACTGCGGCGCCCGGCTCCGGATGAAGTCCCTGATCCTTGAGCTTGCGGAGTGACAACGCTTCCTCGCCGCAACCTCCGCGGGCGAACGCGCGCGGTCTCCGCGGTTCCCGCGGCGGGCCACCGGGCGCGAGGGGGGGCAGTCCCGGCGCGGGCAAATTGACTTGGCAAATCGGCCGTGCTGTGGGGGAATAACGGCAAAACTCCAACCGCACAAAGCGAGCTTATGACGAATCGGCGTTCTTTTCTCAAACAGTTGGGTGCCGGGACCGGGTACGTGGTGGCGGCGGGTGTGGCCAGCTCCGGGCGTGTCCTGGGCGCGAACGACCGCATCCGCATCGGCCTGATTGGCGCCGGGGGCCGGGGAAAGGAGATCTTCCGCGCGGCGTTGCGGTGTCCCGGGGTGGAAGCGGTGGCGGTGGCCGACGTTTACACGCGCCGGTTGGAGGAGGCCAAGGCGCTGGCCCCGGGGGTGCGGACCTACCGGGATTTTCGGCGCTTGCTCGACGACCCCTCGATCCACGCGGTCCTCATCGCCACGCCCCAACACCAGCACGCGCTGAACTTTGTCCCGGCCCTCCAGGCGGGCAAAGACGTGTACCAGGAGAAGACCATGGCCTTCACCCCCGACCACGCCCGCCGGATGCACAAGGCCTTCGCGCGCTCGGGGCGGGTGGTCCAGATCGGCATGCAGATGAACAGCGGGCCCGGCCTCGAGAAGGTCCAGGCCCTCGTCGGCCCCGCGCGGATGGGGACGCTCTCGACCCTCGAGACCTTCCATTACCGCAACGCCCCCTACGGCGGCTGGCTGCGGCCGATTCCCGCCGACTGCGATGTGGAGCACGTGGATTGG
>JAJXTA010000802.1 GCA_021784265.1 bacterium
CCAGCGCAAACGGCTGGCCTTGCTCACCGCCTACCTGGAGAATCGCCCCTTCATCCTCTTCGACGAATGGGCTTCGGACCAGGATCCCCTGTTCAAAGACGTCTTCTATCGCCAGATGCTGCCGGAGTTGAAAGCGCGCGGCAAAGGCCTGCTCGTCATTACGCACGATGACCGCTACTTCCACCTCGCCGATCGCATTATCAAGCTGGAGTACGGCCAGATGCTCTATGACAAGCGGCTGGAGGCTCGGGGCCAGGAGCCGGCCGTCCCAACCGCGGCCCGCCAGGCGGTCCTCTCGCCCGCGGTGACCTGAGGCCGCGGGCGGTCCCGTTGAGCGCCGAAACCGGCCGGCAACGCCCTTGGGGGGAAGGGAGCCGGTGACACGACCATGCTGACGACGGTTGGGCGATGGCAGCGCCCACACCAAGCAGCCGGTGTCGGGTCGGGAACGTCCGTCAAGTTCGCCCACTCGGCGGCTGGCCTCAGAAATAGCCCGGTACGGTATCAGCCTCGTAGAGGGCCGAGATGCCGAGGGTCTCGAGCCGAAGCTGGCCGCAGCCTTCGACATGGCCATCCAGAAACAAGCTGTCCGCCTTCTGTTGGTGCCGGGCGTGGACCTCCTTCTCGCTCGCCGCGCGGAAATAATAGAATTGCTGGGCGCCGATGCCGGCCCGGCCGCGGCTGGTGGTATCGGCCACGTGGAGGTACTCGGTCGGATTGACCACGCTCTCGACGCGCAAGAACTGTTGGAAATCCCCCTGGGTGTAGTTGGTTGGGGGGTCCAGGCGGATGCCGTAGATCCGAATCCAATTGGTGAACTGGCGGGGCGGGTAGGTGGGGCAGAGGAAGACCTGAAACGCGGGCAGGTTCTGGTTGGTGCTCAAGAAGGTGGCCCAGGTGACCCCCGGGTCCAACGGATCATTGATTCGCAGCAGGCCGGCGTTGTCGTGGGCGTACATCAAGGTGGCGACGCCGATCTGCTTGAGGTTGTTCAGACACTGCGCCTGCCGGGCGCGGGCCTTGGCGCCGCTCAGGGCCGGGGAGAGCAAGCTGGCCAGCAGCGCGATAATCGCGATGACGACCAAGAGCTCGACCAGGGTGAAACCCCAGCGAGCGTAGCGCCGTGGCCACGTGCCATCGCGCCTGCCATGGATGAGGGACATATCAATCTGGCCGAAGTTGCCGGCCCGCGGGCGGGCTGGGTCCTTTCCCCAGGGTCACGGCAGCTCCCGGTAGCCACGCGCCAGCATGGCGCGGTGGACTTGTTCGGCCCGTTCGTAGGCGCGGGTGAAGAGCAACCCCAGGGTGTTGGCCAGGGTCGTGAACTCGCGGCGGCGGTTGGTATGGAGCGTGCGTGCCCGGCGGGCCAACTCGAGTCGGTGCCATTCTTGGCCCAACACGGCGTGGTAGCGCCCCCAGAAACCGAGGATCTCCGTCCAGGGGCGCGGCACGCGCAGGCAGCGGAGAGCGGCGAGCTGGTCGGGCACCGGTGCCGAGTACACCAGCAGACTCAAGGCCCAGAGGCTAAGGGTGGATTTCAACAACAAGTTGCCCGTCCGCAGCCGCCAATCCGGTTCGTCCAGCCAGCCGATGGCGATCAACCCGGCGAACACCCAGAGCAGCAGCGCCCGGCGCCCGAGTTGTCGCAGCGGAAAGCGCGCCCACAGGCTCCAGCCCAGGGCCACGCCGAACGACACCACGTGCCAGCGCCACCCCGGCAACGGCCACAACGCCAACGCGCACACCCACAGCGCGGTCGCCACTTGGCGGCGCGCCAGAGCGGCGGGGCTAAGCGAAGTCGGCATGGGTGGGGGGGAGGGCTTAGTCGGCTTGGGGTTGTGAACCCGGGCGGCGCGCCAGGCTCCGGGCCAGAATCCAGGCGGCGGCGAAGCAGATGAGGACACCCAGGGCTGCCGCGACCGAGGCCGAGAGCCAGGACAGACTCAAGCCGGGAATCGCGTAGTTAGCCAGCGGGGCCGGAGCCACCGGGTGGGCGCGTTGGGCAAAGGCGAAGGTCAACGCCAGTCGTTCCAGGCCGTCGGGCAAGGCGGAGGACCAAGGCGTCAGCAACAGCGCCAACCCGAGCGCCGCTCCAAGCCCGTAACCGAGCACGGCGCGAAAGGGTGTCCTGGTGGATTTGACGCCGTTCGTTTCGTCGAGCAGGTCCGGCCGCACCTTCAACACAAAGGCGAGCACGGTGGCGGTGATCAGGGCCTCCCCCAAACCGATGACCGCGTGGGTCAGCGTCATTGCTGGCAACGCCAATCGCAGAGGAAGGGTGCCGGCGTCGGCCAACTCGAACGCGCAGACGCCCGCGGCCACGACCACGGAGCACCAAGCCGCCAGGGCGGCGCTGCCGACCACCCCCTGGTCGCCGCGCCAAAAACGGCGCAAGGCCCGATACACCCAATGGCCCACGAACACACCCACCAACGCGACGTTCAACACGTTGGCACCCAGGGCCGTCAACCCGCCATCTTGGAAAAAAAGACACTGCACGACCAGCACCGTGGTCAAAGCCATCGCCGCCGCGGCCGGCCCCAGCAGCACCGCGGCCAGAACTCCGCCCAGCAGATGCCCCGAGGTGCCACCGGGGATGGGGAAATTGATCATCTGACCCGCGAAAACGAAGGCGGACATCACGCCCAGCAGCGGCACCGTGCGATCGTTCCAGCGCACCGAGAC
>JAJXTA010000028.1 GCA_021784265.1 bacterium
TTCCAAAGCGACCGTTTGGAGGAGGGCGGCCCAGCGGAGCTGGAGACGGCCTGCGATCTGATCCGACTCCACGAACGGCTTTGCGGGCCCGGGCCAGCGCCCGCGCGCCTCTCGGCGGCGCCACCGGCGGCGCACTCAGGGACCCCATGACGGAGCGACACACCCGCCGCTCGACGGCCTTGTGGCGAAAGGAGCGTGGCTGGGGCATCACCCTCAAGACCGCTTTGTTTTCCTGGCTGGTGACGATCGGAACGCTGCTGAGCTTCGTCGCCGTGATGATCCCGCAGCAGAAACGGACCTTTCTCCAGCATCTGGAATCCAAAGGCCGCGGGGTGGCCGCCTCGTTGCAGGATGGTGCCGCCAGCTCCGTGGTGAACGCCGACTACAGTCAACTGGTCCAGCAAAGTCTCACCATCCTGGCGGGAGACAAGAGCGTGGATTACTTGGTCTTGACCAAGAACGATGGTTTCTCGCTGATCAGCGATCGGGCCGGGTGGCGGCAAGTGGACCGGCTGCCCGCGGAGTGGCACCCGGCGGAGGGGAACGCCCGAGGAACGCTCGCGGTCGTGCCGTTGTTCCAGCGGCGGGTCTTTCAGTACTCGCAACCCTTCGAGTACCGGGGCGTCCGGTGGGGGTGGATCCACGTGGGGCTGTCCCTGCGGGATTACGAGCAAAGCCTGGCGGCAGCCTATCAGCGAACGATTTGGGTGGCCGCGATTTGCATGGCCCTGAGCTTGGGCGTTTCGGTCGTCTATGCCAAGTGGCTGGTGCAACCGATCCTGAGTCTGCGCGCGGTGGTGCAGCGGGTGGCGGGGGGCGATCTGTCGGCGCGCTCCACGATCGTGACCCGCGACGAGTTGGGCAGCCTGGGGCGGTCGGTTAATGCCATGACCGAGGCCCTGCTCCGCCGGGGACAGATCCTGCGAAGCGTGCGTGTTGCCGCCCAGCAACTCTTAAGCGCGGCGGAATGGGAGCGGGCCATTGGGGACGTGCTGGGGCAGATCGGGGAGGCGGCTGAGGTGGGTCGGCTCCGGGTCTTTGAGAACGACCTGGAGGCGGCCGGAGGGCCCCGGACGCGGTGTTGCTTCGAATGGGCGGGCTCGGGCTTGGGGGGCCTCCCCTCGACGGTGGCGACGTGGGGGCGGGCGGAGGAGGTGCTCGGCTTTTCTGTCGGCTTGGGGGCGTTGCAGCGCGGGGAGATGGTGTTGCTGCGGGCGCCCGACCTTGACCCGAGCCAGCGCGCCCTTTTGGAACGGGACCGGATTCGGTCCCTGATCGCCGTCCCGATCAACGTCAACCGGCGGTGGTGGGGGACGCTCGTGATTAGCGAAGCGGGCGTCGAGCGGGAGTGGGATGGCACGGAGCGGGATAGCTTCCGTGCCGCGGCGGACCTGCTGGGCGCGGCCGTGGCCCGCCAACAGGCGCAAGACGCCTTGGTCCAGGCCAACGCGACCTTGGAGAACCGCGTCGAGGCGCGGACCCACGAGCTGCGCGAACAGGTCGCCGCCAAGGAGCGGGCGTTGGCCGAGCTGGCGCAGACCCAGCACCGGCTCATGGAGGTCTCGCGCCGGTCCGGGATGGCGGAAGTGGCCACTGAGGTATTGCACAACGTCGGCAACGTCCTGAACAGCGTCAATGTCTCCACCACGCTCCTGGCCGACGGCTTGCGCGGGTCGCGGGTCATGAATCTGGCCAAGGTGACCGCTCTCTTGGAGGCGGGCCAGCGGGACTGGGCCGCCTTCTTTACCACCGACCCCAAGGGCCGGCTCGTTCCCGAGTACCTGCGCCAATTGGCCACTCAACTGGTGCGCGAGCGCGACCAGATGCTCGGGGAGGTGGCCGCTTTGGCCAAGAATGTGGAGCATATTAAAGGCATTGTGACCTTGCAGCAGAACGCGGCCAAAGTTGCCGGGGTGCTGGAAACCCTCCAGGTGGCGGAATTGCTGGAAGACTCGCTGCGCGTCCACGCCGTCGATTTCGAGCGACACGGCGTGCGGGTGACGCGCGACTACCAGGAAGTGCTGCCGGTGACCGTGGAGCGGCATAAGGTGCTGCAGATCTTCATTAATCTGATCCAAAACGCCAAACATGCCTTGCGGGAGGGGCCGCACGCGGAGAAGCGACTCGACCTCGCCATCCGCGGCAACGGTGATGGTGTGGTGCGGATCAGCGTGCGGGACAACGGTGTGGGCATCCCGGCCGAGAATCTGACCCGGGTTTTTTCGCACGGGTTCACGACCCGCGCCAACGGCCATGGCTTCGGCTTGCACAGCGGCGCCCTCGCCGCGCGGGAGATGGGGGGGCGCCTCCGCGCCGAAAGCGGGGGCCCGGGCGCCGGCGCCACCTTCACCCTCGAGCTGCCCGCCACCAAGAGCCCAAGTTGATTTATGGACACCACCCTTCTTGAATCCCAGTCCCATATCCTGGTCATCGACGACAACCCGTCGATCCACGAGGACTTTCGTAAGATCCTCGGGCTGAACGAGGTGGCTAACCCCGCGTTGGAGGCGGCCGAGCTCTCCCTCTTCGGCGCCCCCGCTGAGCCCATGCGGCGCGCCTGCTTCGCGATTGATTCGGCCTATCAAGGCAGTGAGGGCCTGGCGCTGGTGCAACGCGCCGAAGCGGCCGGGCGGCCTTACGCCCTGGCCTTCGTCGATGTGCGGATGCCGCCCGGCTGGGACGGGATCGAAACCGTCCAGCGCATTTGGTCGGCCCATCCAGACTTGCAGGTGGTCATCTGCACCGCGTACTCGGATTACTCGTGGGACGAGATGATGGGGAGATTAGGACGCTCGGACAGCTTGGTCATCCTGCGGAAACCCTTCGATAACATCGAGGTCCTGCAACTGGCCCATGCCCTGTCCAAGAAGTGGCTGTTGGCGCGGCAAGTCCGGGGGCAAATGGAGGAACTCAATCGCGTGGTCGCGGAACGCACCCTCGAGCTGCAAACCACCAACGCCAAGCTGCGCTCGGAAGTCGCCGAGCGGACGCAAGCCGAAACGGCCTTGCGGCTGTTGGAGGAACGTTTCTCCAAGGCGTTTCGGGCCAGCCCGATCCCGATGGCGATTCAGACCTTGGCGGCCGGTCGCTATGTCGATGTGAATGAGAGCTTCCTGCGGATGACCGGGCTGACGCTGGAGGCGGTGATCGGTCGGGACCCGGCGGCGACGCCGGGTGGTTTCCTGGATATGGCGTGGCTGAGCTTGGTGCAGGCCATGCAGCACCGGCGATCGATTCGGAATTTCGAGGGCTGCTTCCGTGACCAGGCGGGCAACCTCCACGCGACCTTGGTCTTTGCGGAGGTGTTCGACCTCGGCGTGGAGCCGCACGTTTTGGTGATCGTCCAGGACGTTACCGAGCGGATCAAACTGGAGCAGCAACTGCGCCAATCCCAGAAGATGGAAGCGGTGGGGCAGTTGGCTTCCGGGATCGCCCACGACTTCAACAACATCCTCACGGTGATCCAAGGTCATGCCGCTCTGGTCTTGCTGCGGGATCAACTGGACCGGGAGGTCGCCGAATCCGCTCGGGAGATCAGCGCCGCCTCGGAACGGGCCGCCGCCCTGACGCGGAAACTGCTCACCTTCTGCCGCAGGGAAATGACGCGCCCGCAAGTGGTCCACCTCAACCAGAGCCTCACCGGCTTGGGCAACATGCTCCGGCGCCTGATCGGCGAGCACATCCTGATCCAATATGCTCTGGCTCCCGAGTTGCCACCGGTGTTTGGTGACCCCAGCAACTTGGAGCAAGTCATCCTGAACTTGGTGGTCAACGCTCGGGATGCCATGCCCGGCGGCGGGTCCATCACTATTACGACCGCCGCCCTGACGCTGGCCCACGCCGACCTCAGCCGGCATCCGCAGGCGCGCCACGGTTTGCACGTGTGCTTGGATATCGCCGACACCGGCTGTGGCATGCCGCCGGCAGTGCTGGAGCGGATCTTCGAACCGTTCTATACCACCAAGGAAGCTGGCAAAGGCACCGGCCTGGGCTTGTCCACCGTTTACGGGATCGTCAAGCAGCATGGCGGCTGGATCGAAGTCGTCAGCGAGCCCGGCAAAGGTTCGCGCTTTCGGGTCTTCCTGCCGGCGACCGACAAGGCGGCGCCCAGCCTGCCACCCGACCTGTTGGCGCCGGTCCCGGTGGCGACGGGTGGGCGGATCCTCTTGGTCGAGGACGAGGCGGCGGTGCGGAAGATGGCCGCCAAGATCCTCCGCGCCAGCGGCTACGAAGTCCTCGAGGCCGCCGATGGCGGGGAGGCCGTCCGGGTCTGGGAGCGGAACCCTGCGGGTGTGGATTTGTTGCTGACCGATGTGATCATGCCCGGCGGTGTGTCGGGCTGGGAGTTGGCAAAGGAGCTGACGCACCGAAAGCCGGAGTTAAAGGTGCTCTACACCAGCGGTTACAATGCGGAGGCGGCCGGATACGGCATGGCGAACCAGCCGAACTTCGAGTTTTTGGAGAAGCCGTACCAGCCCCCGGCGCTGATTCAAGCGGTGGTCCGTTGTCTCCAGGCCGAGCCCGCCCCGGCCTGAGCGCGGGTGCCGGCGCGCCCCTCGGTGTTTTAGTGTCGTCAGCCGCGGCCCGGGCGGTTAGAAGAGGGGGAACAGCCTTATGAAACGCAAATGCCACTGTTCGGGTGGGTGTGGGCCCCAGGGAGATGGTTGGTCCCGCCGTGAGTTTATTGGGGTGGTGGGTGCCGGGGCGGCCGGCGCGCTGTGGAGCCCTCCCCTGCGGGCCGCAGCCTTGGGCCCGGAGGACCTGGCGCGGTGGCAGAGTGAGTTGCTCACCGCGACCCCGCCGCGCCTCTATCGCTCCGAGACCCACAGCGACGCCCGCCTGCACCTGGGGGGTATCGGCACCGGCAACTTCGAGATCGGCGCAGACGGCCAACTGACCACGTGGCAGCTTTTCAACACCCTGCGCGAGGGCGACGTTCCCTTCCACTTCGCGCTCAAGACCGGCGCGGTAGTCAGGCTGCTCCAGACCCGTGGTGGGCCGGGAGACGCCCGGGTCAAACGGATCGAGATGACCGGCGAGTATCCCTTAGCCCGACTCCGCTTTGCCGATCCGGACCTTCCGGTGGGGCTGGAGCTGACGGCCTTCTCGCCGTTTGCCCCGCTGGAGACCCGGCTCTCCTCGATCCCCTTGGCCGCGTTCGTGTTTCGGGTCAGCAATCCGACGGCGGGCGAACAAACGGTCTCCCTCGCGGCGTTCTTGCTCAATCCCGTGGGTTACGATGCCGCGGGGAAGGTCGCGGGGGCGGCGCATCCCAACTTCGGCGGGAACCGGATTGCAGCCTTCGCGGAGGGGGAGCTGCAGGGGCTGGAGTTCCGCGCCGACCCTGGGCGTGCCCCGACGCTGGACCGACCAGTGCGGCTCTACGTGAGCGCGAACCTGGAGGGCTTGAACGCCCCGCCCGCGGACCGGCCTGCGGAGTTGAGCTTGGCGTCCCTGAGTCAGTTGCCACCGGCGGCGTCCGAGCTTCGCGAGCCTGGGCACACGATCCTCTGGTTGGAAGACGCTCCCACGGACTTGGCGGCGTCGGTCCTGGAGCGTGCCCGCGCCGCAGTGCTGGCGGGTGCCACCCTGGTCTTCGCCGGCGGGACCATGCCCCTGCTGGCCGCGTACGGGAGCGCCTCGGGCGGTCGGCCTCTGGCCCAGGCCGTCGGCCGGCCGGACATCGTGTTCGAGGACTTTGAAGGCGGTTATGAGAAATGGACCGTCGAAGGTCGGGCCTTTGGCAGCAAACCTGCCGCCGGCACGCTCCCCAACCAACAACCGGTGCACGGCTTCCTTGGCCACGGACTGGTGAATTCGTTTCTCGAGGGGGACGGCACGACTGGCCGGCTCACCAGTCGATCCTTCACCATCGAGCGGCAGTTCATCCGCTTCTTGGTGGGAGGGGGCCGGCATCGGGACACCCAGATTCGGCTCGTGGTCGGCGGCAAGGTCGTCCGCGCCACCTCCGGCTCTGACAACGAGCAGTTGCGCCCGGCCTCCTGGGACGTGCGGGAATTCCAGGGCCGGACCGCCCAACTCCAGATCGTGGACAATAACCAGGGTGGGTGGGGTCACATCAATGTGGACCAGATCGAGTTTTCCGATGCCCCGGCCGACCGGGCCACCTTCGCCCTGTTGGAGGAGCTCCTCCCGGCGCGGTTCAGCGCGGTGCGCCCGGCGGGTGAGCCCAGCGGCCGACAGCCGCGGACGGTAATCTTGGCCGACGTGCAGCCGCGCGACGGCGTCCAGGACCGCACGAGCGCCGACGGCCTGCGGTTTCTCAGCCGCCCCCTGGGGGGCGGGCGGGTGGTGCTGGTGGCGGGCGCACTGCTGGATCCGGCGGCGGCGGCGCTGAGCGGCGCGCGGCAACGGGCCTACGCCCTGGTGTGCGGTTTGGCGGGAGCAACCTATACGGCGCCAACCAGCCCGCTGGCCACGGCGCCGGGATTCGGGACCCTGGCTCTGGCCACGCTGGCGGACCTGCGAACGGAAACCCCGAGCAATAATGCTACCCCGGGAGCGCCCCCGCCATTGGCCGTTCCCGCGGCCCAAATCACCGCGCACGGCCGGTTGGCCGAGATGGCGGAGGCCTGGCGCAGCTTCCAAGCCGATGGGCGGTTCCTGCCGCTGGCCCAGGTTGGCACAACCCAACCCACGCCGCCGGGAACGACCGCGGTCGGTGCGCTGGCCTCGACGGTGCGCGTGCCGGCGGGCGCGACGGTCGAAATCCCGTTCCTGCTGGCGTGGCATTACCCGAACAAATACAACGGAGCCGGCGTGGCGATGGGCTGCCACTATACCACGCGGTGGCCCGACGCGCGTGCGGTGGTCAAAGAGGCGCGGCAGCGGTTCCTCGACTGGCGGCGGACGACCGAACGGTTCCAGGCGACGTTTTACAGCAGCACGCTGCCCTATTGGTTGTTGGACTGCCTGACCTCCCAGGCGGGCACAATCCGCCATATCGGGGTGGTCTTTCGCATTGCCAACGCCGATGTGTATGGCTGGGAAGGGTCCAACGGCTGCTGCGAGCCCACCTGCACCCACGTTTGGGGGTACGAACAGAGCCTGGCCCGGCTCTTCCCCGACCTGGAGAAAGACATGCGGCGGATCGACTTCGAGCACCAACAACGACCTGACGGCGGGATCAACAATCGCACCGACCTGCCCTCGCCACCCCATCCCAGCGGGGAACAACCGTTTACCGACGGTCATGCCAGTTGCATCCTGAAGGCTTGGCGCGAGGCCCTGAACCATCCGGACGACTCGTGGCTGCGGGCCTATTGGCCCAAGGTCCGCAAGGCGGTGGAGTACCTGATCGCGCGGGACGCGGCCACGGGCGGGGGCCGCCCCACGGGAGTGCTGAACGACGACCAGTGGAACACTTACGACGAGGCCTTGCACGGCGTGACCACGTTCATTGGCTCCTATTACCTGGCCGCGCTGCGTGCGGGTGAAGCCTGGGCGCGGCGGGTGGAGGAGCCGGCCACCGCGGACCACTTTCACGAAGTCTTCGACCGGGGCCGGAAGCGGCTCATCGACCTCTGCTGGAACGGGGAGTATTTTCAGCAGCACCTGCCCGATTACCAGCAGCGGTCGGGTGAGGTCGGTCCGGGTTGCATGGCCGATCAACTCATTGGGCAATGGTGGGCCCATCAGCTTGGGCTGGGCTATCTCCTGCCCCAGGAGATGGTGCGGTCGGCCTTGCGGGCCGTGTTCAAGTACAACTGGAAACCCGACCTCACCGGCTGGCACCATAGCCCGCGCGCCTTTGCGGGTGCCGGGGACAAAGGCTTGATCATCTGCACTTGGCCCCGCGGGGGACGCCCCGGTAACGTGATGCTCTACTCGGACGAGGTTTGGACCGGCATCGAGTACCAGGTGGCCGCGCATCTGATCTACGAGGGGATGCTCACCGAAGGCTTGGCCATCGTCAAAGGGGCGCGTGATCGTTATGACGGTGTGCCCCGCCCGCCCATTCCGCGGAACCCGTGGAACGAGATCGAGTGTGGCGGCCACTACGCGCGCGCCATGTCGTCCTGGTCGCTCTTGTTGGCCTTGTCTGGGTACGAGTATGACGGACCGCGGCAGGTCCTGCGGTTCACCCCACGGATCTCGCCCGAGAAGTTCCAGTCCTTCTTTTGCGGCCCGCTGGGGTGGGGACACCTGCGCCAGACCCGCGCGGACGGCCGCCAGGTGAACGAGATCAGCGTGGTGCATGGCCGGCTGGGGGTGGGCCGCCTGCGGCTGGCGATGGTGGCGGCACCGAAAGGGGCGGCCGTCACCTGGGTTCGAGACGGCGTCGAACAGCGCGTGGCGGCGACGCTGGAACCGGGCGGTAATGAGGCCACGGTGGCGTTGGCCCAGCCGGTGGCCCTGGAGGCCGGGCAGCGGCTTGTGGTGCGGCTGACCTGACGAGGTTTGCCGCCGCGCTCTCAGCTCCCGGCGTGAAAGGACCCTCCGGGGTTCCGCGCCGACCGTGAGGTGGGACCAGACCCAAGCCAGGCCCGTCAGCGGGGAAGTTTGCACTTTGAACTTCACCCTCGGCCGCCTACCGTAGGGCGATGTTCGATGCGCTGAGCGGCAAGCTCCAGAACGCCTTCCGCAACCTGCGTGGGCTCGGGAAGATTTCCGAGTCCAACGTGGCCGATTCGTTGCGCGAGGTCCGGCTGGCGTTGCTGGACGCCGACGTGAATTTCAAGGTCGCCCGCGATTTCATCGAGCGGGTGAAGGCCAAGGCCATCGGCGAGCGCGTCATCCAGAGCATTCAGCCGGGGCAGCAGATCATCAAGATCATCCATGACGAGCTGGTCGCCTTGCTGGGGGCGGATCAGGCGGCGTTCCAGATTAGCGGGGACTCGGCGAGCATTCTGATGGTCGGCTTGCACGGCTCCGGCAAGACCACTTCGAGCGCCAAGCTGGCGCGGCTCCTCCAGAAACAGGGCCGGTTGCCGCTCCTGGTGGCGGCCGATATCTATCGCCCGGCGGCGATGGACCAACTGGCCACCCTCGGCCAGAAGATCGAGGTCCCGGTCTTTGTGGCGCGGGGCGAGACCGATGTGGTGCGGTTGGCGCGCCACGCCCTCGAGGAAGCGCAGGCGACCGGGCGCAACACCCTCATCTTTGACACCGCTGGCCGGCTCCAGATCGACGAACCGCTGGTGCGGGAATTGGTGCGCCTGCGGGAACTGGTGCGCCCGCAGGAAACTCTCTTGGTGTTGGATGCCGCCACGGGCCAGGAGGCCGTGAACGTGGCCACCCATTTCGACCAAGCCCTCGACGTTACCGGCGCGGTGCTGACGAAGCTGGATGGGGACGCCCGCGGCGGCGCCGCCTTGAGCTTGAAGGCCGTGACCGGCAAACCGATCAAGTTTGTCGGGGTCGGCGAGAAAGTTGAGGAATTCGAGCCTTTCTACCCGGACCGCATGGCCTCCCGCATCCTGGGGATGGGTGACGTGGTGGGTTTGGTCGAGCGTGCGGCCGCCGCCGTCGAGGAAGCCGACGTGCAACGGCTGGAAGAGCGGATGCGCAAAGGGCAGTTCACGCTGGACGACTTTCTGGAACAGCTCCGCCAGATGAAGAAACTCGGGTCGCTGGAGAGCCTGGTCGGCCTGCTGCCGGGGGGCAGCGAGATGCTCAAACAAACCGACATGAGCAAGAGCGAAAAGGAATTCCGGCGCATGGAAGGGATGCTGTGCGCCATGACGCCGCTGGAGCGGCGCAACCCGCAGGTCCTGAATGCGCGCCGGCGCTTGCGGATCGCCGCCGGGAGCGGGGTGAAGGTGGCCGAACTGAACACCTTGCTGCAACGCTTTACCCAGATGCAGCAGATGATGAAGAAGATGGGCAAGTTCCAGAAACTCATGGCGCGCCGGGGCGGGCTGCCGCCGCCCGGTTTCTTGGGAAGGTAGCCATGAGCGACCTTGCCATTGTCGTGCCCGTCTATAACGAAGCGGAGAACGTGCTGCCAATGGTGCGGGAGGTCGCGGCCGCGATGGCGCACGACGGGCGCGGCTACGAGCTGCTCTTCGTCGATGACGGCAGCACCGACCCGACCTGGGAACGCATCGCCCAAGCCCGCCGCGACGACCCCCGCGTCCGCGGCTTGCGTCATGTCCGCAATTGCGGGCAAAGCGCCGCCCTCTGGACCGGGTTCCAGGCCACCCGCACCCCGCTGATCGCGACCCTGGACGGTGATCTCCAGAACGACCCGGCGGAATTGCCGCGGATGCTGGCGTTGCTGGCCGAGGCTGATTTTGTGTGCGGCCGGCGGGCTCATCGGCAGGACAACTGGTCGCGCCGGTTGTCGGCGCGGGTGGCTCGCTGGGCGCGCGGGATGGTGCTGCGCGTCGGTTTCGCGGATGTGGGCTGTGGCCTGCGGGTCTTCAAACGGACGGTGCTGGCCGGCGTCTTTGGTTTTCACGGGCTGCACCGCTTCTTGCCGATTCTGGTTGCGGGCGGCGGCTTCGTCACCCTCGAAGTGCCCGTGCGTCATCGCCCGCGGGTCGCCGGGGTCTCCAAATACGGGGTCTGGAACCGGCTCGGGCGGGGCATCCTCGATTTGCTGGCGGTGGCCTGGTACCAGCAGCGGCGGCTCCAGCCAGTCGCGACCGTGGAACTGGGTGCCGCTTGTCCCCCGACGGAAGCCGCGTCGCGGGCTCCGGCCACGACCGGCGCATGACCGGCGCCGCCGCCCCGCCGCCCTGGCAGACGGACTCCGCCGGTCCGGAAACGCTCTCCGCGCTGTTCGGGACCCGGCGTTTCCTCCTGATTCTGGGGGTGCTGCTGGTGGCGGCGTTTCCGGACGTGCTCCTGGGCGGGCGGGTTTTCTTCTACCGTGACTATGGCGTGCTGGCCTATCCGACGGTTTATTACCAGCACGAGCGGTTCTGGCAGGGGCAGGTGCCGTTGTGGAATCCCCTGAGCAACTGTGGTGTCCCTTTCCTGGCCCAGTGGGGGACGATGGCCCTCTATCCGGGCGCCCTGATCTACCTGTTGTTCCCCTTGCCGTGGTCCTTAGGGGTGTTTTGTTTGGGGCACCTCGCGCTGGGAGGCTTGGGCATGTATCGGTTGGCGCGGCGGTGGACGGGCGACGGTTTCGCCGCCAGTTTGGCGGGACTGACCTTCGCCTTCAACGGGGTCACGCTCTCCTGCCTGCTGTGGCCGAACTACATGGTGGCGCTCGGGTGGATGCCGTGGGTGGTCCTGCTGGTGGAGCGGGCGTGGACCGAAGGTGGCCGGACGCTGGTCCTGGCGACGCTGGTCGCGGCGCTGCAACTGCTCGCGGGCGTGCCGGAGCTGGTGCTCTTGACCTGGGTGGTTTTGGCCGCGCTCTGGTTGGTGGCCGTGGCCGGCGGGGTGGTTCCCCGTGGACTGGCAGTGGGCCGGTTTCTGGGGATGCTGTTGTTGGTGCTCGGGTTGGCGGCGGCGCAACTGTTGCCGTTCCTTGATCTCCTGGCCCATTCCCAACGGGACCCGAGCTTTGCGACCGGCAAGTGGTCGCTGCCTCCGTGGGGCTGGGCGAACTTTCTGCTCCCCTTGGTCCATTGCTACGAGACGACCCAGGGCCTGTTCTTCCAGCACGGGCAGGAGTTCTTTTCCTCGACCTACCTCGGGGCCGGGGTGGTGCTTTTAGGCGGGTGGGTGGCGTTCAGCGGTCGGCGGCGGCGGGTGCTCCTGCTGACAGCGTTGGCCCTGCTGGGGCCCGGCTTGGCCCTGGGTGAGAACAGCCTGCTCTACCATTGGTTGCGGCTCGCCCTGCCGTTTGCCGGGGTGGCCCGCTACGCGGTGAAGTTCGTGCTGTTGACGGCGTTCGTCGTGCCGCTGTTGGCCGCGTTTGCGGCCGAAGCCTGGTTGGGGGGCGACGCCGCGGCCGCGGGTCGAGGCGGGCCCGCGGAGGCGCTAACGCCCGCCGCCCCCGGGCGCTGGTTGCTGGCAAAATCGCTCCGTCCCGACTACCCGCGCCAGCGAGCGCTAACGCCCGCCGCCCCCGGGCGCTGGTTGCTGGCCTGGGCGGTGGCCTTGATCAGCCTTATGGGGCGCATGTTATGGGAGGCCTACCGGCACCCGC
>JAJXTA010000029.1 GCA_021784265.1 bacterium
GGTTGTTGGTGGGGCGCTCGACCGCCCTCTGGCCGCCACCGCAGGCCGCGCGCTCCCCGCCACTCTCCGTCACCTGGCGCGCGGCAACTCGTCATACACCATGGCCTGTTTGGCACAGCAAAAAAACTAGAACCCGCCGCCCCCGCTGACAAGGGCAAACCGCCCGCAGGCGGCGCGCGAGCATCCCGCCCGCCAAGTCGCGGGCGGCGCGAACCGGTTCAGATCGGCTCCAATTGGGTGACATCCACCTTCACCGCCGCGGCTTGACCGACGAAGTCCAGGCGGAGCAACACCTCGAGCATCCCCGAGCGCCGTTCGACCCAGGCATCCATCCCCTGCAACGGGCCGGACTTGATGCGGACCTTGGTGCCGGGGCCGATGGTGGGGGCCAGGCGGACCTCGACCTCCGTCTCCAGCGCCACCAGGATGTCGCCCAACTGCTGCTTGAACGTTTCTTGGTCCGGGACATTGAGGAGGTTGGCCACGTAATCGCTTTGATACACCGTCTGGCGCTCGTCGGGCCGGAGCTGGAGGAAGACGTAGTTGGGGAAGAGCGGCTTGTGAAAGACCACGGTCTTACCCCGGTACTTCTTCACGCTCCGATAGAGCGGGAGGGTGGTGACCAGGGACTCGCGCCGACAGTAGTCGGCCAGCTTCTTCTCGCACCGGGGCCGCGTGTGGGCCACGAACCAGGGCAACTCACTCATAAACCGAACCGTCCGCCCGCTCCCGCGGGCCGTTGGCAGACTCAACCATGCGCGCCAGCATCCGCCAGCCCCGGCGGAGGGCGCAAGTCCGAACTGGCCGCGCTGGCGCCGCGGGAGGCCACCCCCGCCGGGGACCGGGCCCGCGGAGGCGCAATTTCCTCGCGGCGACCGGTTGGGGCGGTGTAGCCTGAGGTCCGCGCCACGCGGCCGAGCTCGCATGAAAGCCCTCTATATCCACGCTCATTATGATGATTATGAGTTCACCGCCGCCGGCACCTTCGCCCTCTGGCGGCGGCGGCTGGGCCCGGGCTTCCAGTCCCGCGTGATCGTCTGCACCGACGGCGAAGCCGGCCACCACCAACTCTCGCGGGCGGAAACCGGCCAGCGCCGCCTCGCCGAGCAGCAGGCCTCGGCCCGCCTGGGGGGCTACGACTTCGCCCTCCTGCGCTTGCCCAACGGGCAGGTGCCGCGCGAGGGGTGCCTGGGCGCGGGGCGGGAGCTGCTCGCGGCCTTGTGGCAGGCGATTCGCGAGTTCGCCCCCGATTATCTCTTCTGCCCTCCCCTGCCCGCGGACCCGCTGCCCGGGGTCCACGTGGACCACCTGGAGGTGGCGGAAGCGGTGCGGCGCGTCGCGTATCTGATCAATGTACCGCATGCCTTCACGCCGGAATTTCCCGCCGCGGCCGGCCCGGCCACGCCCTGCCCGGTGCCGGTGATCGTCGCGGTGTACGACGGTTACATGTACGGCGCCAACGCGCCGGACCTGGCGGTGGACATCGAGGCCGCGTTCGAGGACGTGGTCCAGATGAGCTGGTGCCACCAATCGCAGATTCGCGAGTGGCTGCCGTGGGTGGGGCGGCACCAGATGAGCGCCCCGGCGTCCGTGGCGGAGTGGCGGCAGACTCTGCGCGCCCGGTTCGACCGGAAGAATCGCGAGCTGGCCCTGGCCACGCCGCGGGCCGTCGAGGTCTTCACCATCACCGGCTGGGGGGCGATCCCGACCGCCGACCAACTGCGCCGCGACTTTCCCAACCTGTTGGCCGACGGCTGCCGTTGGGGAGCCCTGGCCGAAAGGTTGCGGCGCTGGGGGGCCGAGTAAGGGCCAAACACGGCGGTCCGACCCCCGGCCCCCCTGCCGGGCCAGGCGCGCCGCGCGCGCGGAGCGGGGCGCCAGCCTATCGGAAGCGCACCCGGTAGTACTGCCGGGGCTGCGGCGGGCTGGTGTCGGTGACACTCATGGGTTGGTCCACGCCGTTGGTGCTGACCAACGGCTGCCAGCTCACGAGGTTCGTGCTGACCTCGACGATGTTGGTCGGCCCCGCGAACCCCTTCCAAGCAATGAGGCGGGCGCCGTTGGTTTGCCGCTGCACCGTGACGGTGGTGACCGCGACGCTCAGATAGACCAGCGAGGTGTACGGCGGGGCGGCGGTGCCCGAGGCATAGGTGGGCAGGTCGCTAAACAGGCCGGCGATGGCGTTGGTGGCCCCATAGACGTCCTGGAGGTTCACCAGGTTGTGACCGAGGCTCAGCGTGTTGAACTCGTTCAACACGTTCGTTCCCCACAGCACGCGCCCGAAGACGGTAAAACCGCCGTTCTGGTTGTCGAGGTTGGCGCTGTTGTCGGCGAGATTAAAGAACCACTGTGACGAGGCCGAATTGGGGTCCCCCCCCAGCTTGGCCATGGCGAGTGTGCCGTAGGTGTTGGAGTAGCGCGGTCCCACGCTGAACTCATTGGTGATGGGGCCCAGGCTGGGGACCTGGGTCAGATTGGTCCACGGCGGCCCGATGGGGTCCGTCGAGCTGGGATTCAGCACCGCATAGCCGCCCCCTTGCAGCACAAACCCCGGGATGCATCGGTGGAAAAAAACGCCTTGATAGAGCCCGCCTTCGACGTACCGGAGAAAATTTTGGACCGTCACCGGTTTGTCTTGGTCGAACAGCTCGACGCCCAGCTCCCCGGCCGCGGTATGAAACACCGCCAAGGTCCCCGCGGTTCCCGCCGTTGTTCCCACAGCGATTACCACCGCTAGAAGAGTCAAGCACCGCTTCATCGGCGGCCAGTGTGGGAACCAGGACTGCTTTGACCAGCCAAAAGAGACCTCTCCACGCGTGCCCGCCCGCGGGACCGCACCTGAACGCAGTACAAAACTTTGTCCCGATCGGGACAAAGTTTTGTAGGGGTGGGAAAGGGCACGGTCCCAAGAAGAGCACGCGTTTCGGTGTTGCGAAGGGACTCGCCGTGGGGGCCAGTCCAGCCGGCGCGGCCCCGGCGTCCCGGATGTGGCAGCGCCAGATTGTCAAACGGGGCGGCGAGGGGTTTACTGCCCGAGTGCAACTAGAGTCCCTGGATTCTGTGAGTTCGTGTCGTCGGATCGAGTTTCAACCGGCCGCTCCTCGACCACCGCAAAGTGCGCGAAGCGCACATCGAACGAGGCGCCGGCGGCCCGACGGCCCATCCGCACCAAGAACGCCGGGAACCCTCCAAGGACGCCACGGGCTGAGGCGCGCCTCGTTCGCAACTGCTTCTCGGTGGACACGGCGGCGATGGCCTCGCCGCCACGCCGCGGGCTGGGCAGTGCTGGGATCTCTCTGGGCCCTGGGGATCGGTCTCCACGCCGGCGAACGTTACACCGGCCCCTGGAACATGGCCGAACTCCGGGTGGCGCCCTTGGCCGACTGGGGCGCACGGAGCAACGTTGTCCGCGAGGTCTATTACCAAGGAGAACCCTACCAGGGCAAACCGACGCGCGTGTTTGCCTACTACGCTCGGCCAGCCAGCGGGCGCGGACCCTTCCCCGCCCTGGCTTTGGTCCACGGCGGCGGCGGGCGGGCGTTTCCGGAGTGGGCCGAGCACTGGGCCCGCCGCGGCTACGTGGCCCTGGCGATGGATACCGCCGGCCACGGCCCGAACGGGCGCCTGCCCGACGGCGGACCGGACCAGGACGACGACACCAAGTTCCGCCCGTTCACGGATTCGACCGTGGACCAAATGTGGAGCTACCACGCCGTGGCGGCCGTGGTGCGAGGCCTCTCGCTCTTGGCCGCACAGCCGGAGGTCGATCCCCGGCGGCTGGGTGTCACCGGTCTGAGTTGGGGGGGCTACCTCACCTGTATCGTGGCCGGCATCGACGACCGGCTCAAAGTGGCCGTGCCCGGCTACGGCTGTGGCTTTCTCGATGAGGACAGCGTTTGGAAGGCGTCCCGCTTCGATCGCATGAGCCCGGACCAACACCGCCGCTGGATGGACAATTTCGACCCCTCCCGTTACCTGAGCGGTGTCCGCTGCCCGATCCTGTTCCTGAACGGCACGACGGACTTCGCCTACCCATTGGACAGCTACCAGAAGTCCTACGACTTAGTGCGCGGCCCGCGGACCCTCTGCATTAAGATCGGGCTGCCGCATGGCCACATTTGGACCTTCGGCGAAGTGGATTGCTTCATCGACAGCGTGCTGCGCCACGATCCACCTCTGGCAAGGGTGCAGCCGCTCAAACTGCGGGACGACCGGGCCACCACGACATTCTCGGCGACCGTCCCGGTGGCCACGGCCGAGTTGGACTACACCACGGACACCGGCCCGTGGCAGCAGCGGGTGTGGCAACGGCGCCCGGCCGAGGTGCACGGCCACCACGTGAGCGCGGCCCTGCCGGCGCGGCGGCCCCTGGTCTGCTTTCTCGCCGTCACCGACCAGCGCGGATTCACCGTCAGCACCCCCCACCGCGTGCTGCCGTAAGGCCGAGCACCGCGCGCCCGGGTCCGCGCCGCGGTTACTTGGTCTCCCGCCGGGCTAACACCGCCCCACCGGTGATGCCGGCGTCATCGCCGAGGCGCGAGGCAATGATCTCGATGCCCTTGTCGGTGCCTTGCATCGCGTTGTCGTGCGCGGTCTCGATGATGATGGCCAACATCTCGTCTTCCAGCGCGTCCAGCAGGCCCCCGCCCAACACCACCACCTCCGGGTTGAGAAGGTTAATGACATTGGCCACCGCGATGCCGATGTACTCCGCGGCCTCCTCAACGACCTTCTCGACGAACTTATCGCCCCGCTTGATGGCCTTGCGCAGGTCACCACTCCGCAGGTCCTTCAGGTCCCCGCCCAGCAGGTCGGTGAGGAGCGTTTTGTGCCCGTCTTTGACCCCGGCCTGGATTTTGCGGAAGAGGGCGGTGCGGCTGGCCACCGCCTCGAAACAACCCCGGTTGCCACAACCGCATTTGGGCCCGCCCACCTCAAGGATCATGTGCCCGATCTCGCCGGCGGTGCGGTTGAACCCGGCAAAAGGCTTGCCCTCCAGGATAAGCCCGGCGCCAATCCCCGTGCCGATGAAGATGCCCACCAAGTGCCGGGGCTTGCCGCGCAGCTCCTTGTCCCACACCCCGAGGGTTTGGATGTTGCAGTCGTTCTCGACGAACACGGGGATGTCCAGGCGCTTCTCCAATTCCTTCTTCAAGGGGACATCCTCCCAGACCAGGTTGGGCGCAAACAGGACCCGCCCGCTCTCCGGCTCAACCGCCCCGGGCGCGCCCAGGCCCAAGGCCCGTATCTGTTTGGTGGTCAGGTCGCATTCGTCGATGGCGTCCTGGACGCAGCGGGCCACGCGCTCGATGACCGCCGGGGCGCCCCGCTGGGCTTTGGTGCTGCTTTTCGCCCGGCCCAGACAGGTCAGCTTCTCGTCAAACACCCCAGCCAGAATCTTGGTCCCCCCCAGATCGACGCCGATCACGTAGGGTTTGGTGTTCTCAGCCATGCGCGACGAGCTTAATCACCCGGGCTGGACCTGTCCAACCTTCTCGGGCTGCCGGCGGCCCAACCAACGGCCAGCGGGCGCCAGCGTCGGCCGGCGGCCGGTGGGACGCCCGCGGTCAACGGCGGGACGCCGGACCGGCCCCACGCTTACTTGCCGGCGAGGACCGATTCGATTTTGTGTTGCAACTCGCGGTTGATCTCTTCGGTGGGGCGGTCGCCGTCCACGATGCTGAAGCCGTAGGTCTTCTGGAGGTGCTTGAATTGTTCGGCCATGAGCGTCTGGTATTGGAGGAAGCTGTCGAACATGTCGCGGGAGAGGCCGAGGTCCATGCCGCTCTCCCAGTAATCGAGGGCGTGATTCTTGGCGAAGTTGCGCTGCACGAGCTCCTCGGCGCAGACCTGAAGATAAAACACCGCGTCGGGAACCAAGGCGATGCCATAGAGATTCTTGAGCCACTCCTCATCGACGCCCCGCACCAAGTCCCGCGCCATGAGGGTGTAGATGTAGCGGTCGGCCAAGACCATGAAGCCGGCCTTGAGGGCGGGCATGATGATGTTCTCGAGTTGATCGGCGAAGTCGGTGGCGTAAAACAGGCCGAGGGTGGTGCGGCTCAAGATGTTGCCCTGCTGGGCGCGGCTCAGCTCCTCGCTGACCAGGGTCGAGCGCTTGAGGCCCACCTGGACCGTCGCGTGACCCCGCCCCTCCAGCCAACTGACCAACTGGGCAAGCTGGGTCGAGCGCCCCGAGCCGTCGGCCCCCTCGACCACAATGAGCTTGCCCGTGAACTTGGCCAGGTCCACCCCGGGGATGCCGTGGCCGTAGAAGCGCTTGGGTGAGGGCTTGGGCACCAACACCCGGCTGGCGGCCGGGCGCTTGAGCGGGTGACTGGGAGGAACAGCGTTGCTGGGCATGGGAAACGGGGTCAGGCCCGCGAGGCCGTGTAGCGCGACAAGTCGATGCTCTCCTTGACCACCTGCCGGAGCACGGACTGCTGGGCCTCGACCGGCTGATTGGCGTCGATAACCTTATAACGGAATTCGGTGCTCATGGCCAGGTACTGCTCCAGCAGCCGGCCTTGGAAGATGCGGAAGCTCTCGTAGGGGTCACTCGAGAGCCGCAGGTCCATCCCGGCCTCGAAGTACTTCAACTGCGGGCGGCCATCGAGAATCCGCTGCAACGAGACCTCCAAATGGGCCTTAAAGAAGAAGGTCAGGTCGGGCAACCCGGCAAAGCTGTAGAGCCCGCGCACCCACTCGGGGGGGCAGCCGCGCACGGTGTCGCGGGCGAAGGCGGTGAAGATGTAGCGGTCGCAGAGGACCAGGAAGCCGGCGCGGAGCAGCGGGACCAGGTGGCGTTCGTAGCGGTCGGCAAAGTCGGTGGCGTGGATGAGGCTGAAGGTGGTCGGGGTGAGCAGGTTCGTCTTCTTGCCCTTGCTGGTGGCGCTCTTGACCAGCTCGGACGAGTTCCACTCGCTGAAGAACACCTTCAGGCCCTGGACCTCCAGCCAGCGCTTGAGCAAGTAGATCTGGGTGGACTTGCCGGAACCATCCAGCCCCTCGACCGCAATCAGCCGCCCGGGGAAGTTCAGCTCCGCAAACGTCTTCATCATTATTAATCAGAACCTTATCGCGTTGACCGGGAAAGACAATCTCCCTTTTTCGACCGGGCGCGGGGCGCGGCCTGTGGCTTACAGGCGCACCAACCAAGCTAAACCCAGCAACGTGAGGTTCATCGAGGAGTCCAACAACCAGCGGACCAGGGGGACCTGGAGGGCAATGATGACCGCCAACAATCCGAACCGGCACAGCCGCCAATAAAACTCGTCGCTCATGCCGATCAAGTTCTTGACCACATGGGAGCCGTCCAGCGGGGGAATGGGCAGGAGGTTGAAGAAGCAAAGCAGCAGGCTGATCCGCGCCATCTGCACCAGCACCAGCGTCGCCTGGTTCAGGTGCAAGCTGTCCGCCCCCTTGACGAGCCCCATGACCGCGGCGGCCAGCAGCAGGTTCATCGCCGGCCCGGCCAGCGCGATCAGCGTGTCCTGCCACCGCCGATGGCGCAGGTTGCGCGGGTCCACCGGCACCGGCTTGCCCCAGCCCACGATGAAGCCGGCCAGTTGCGAGTCCGCGGCGCTCAGGAACACCACCAGCAACGGCAGGATCACCGTGCCCAGAAGTTCCATGTGGACGAGCGGATTCAACGACACCCGGCCGCGTTCGCGCGCCGTGTCGTCACCACACCGCCACGCCACCCACGCATGGGCGAACTCATGAAAGGTCAGGAGGATCAGCAGGCAGAGATAGCTGATCAACCCGTCCAAGACCGCATTCAAACTCATTGCGGCAATAGTATCAGACCCCGAGAGCGGGCAAAGGCAAATCCGGGGGGGCGCCCGGGCGAGGCGCCCGGCGCGCCTCCGCGGCTGGCAGCGCGGCCGACCGCCGGGGGAATCGAGGCTGGACCCGGCCGGCCCGGCGCGTAGCATCGGGGCATGAAAAAGGTTGCCGTTATTCTTTCGGGTTGCGGCGTCTTTGACGGGGCGGAGATTCACGAAGCGGTGCTGGTGCTGCTGGCCTTAGATCGCGCCAACGCCCAGATCGTCTGCACCGCCCCGGACGTGCCGCAGCATCACGTCATCAACCACCTCACCCACCAACCCGTGCCGGGCGAGAGCCGCAACGTGCTGGTCGAGTCCGCGCGGCTGGCGCGCGGCAACATCCTGCCGTTGAGCCGGCTCGAGTTGACCGAGATCGACGCCGTGATTTTACCCGGGGGATTTGGGGCGGCCAAGAACCTCTGCACCTTCGCGCTGGCCGGCGAACGGTTCGAGGTGGAGCCGGAAGTGGCGCGCGTCTTGCAGGCCGCCCATCGGGCGGGCAAGCCGTTGGGTTTCGTCTGCATCGCCCCGGCCATCGCCGCCCACCTGTTCGGGCCCGACAAGCTGGAATTCACCGTCGGCACCGACGCCCCGACGGCCCAAGCGCTGCAAGCCCGGGGGGCGCGGCACCTCAACTGCGCCGTGCGCAACGTGGTGATCGACCGCCGGCTCAAGGTGGTAACTACCCCCGCCTACATGCTCGCCCAGCGCATCACCGAGGCCGAAGCCGGCATTAACAAGCTCGTTCAGGCCGTGCTGGAAATGGCCTGAGACAGCCGGCCACCGGACCGGCACCGGCGCGGCGCCCGAACCCTTGAATCGGGGGGGCGGGTGTTCCGGTTTCGGAGCGGACGAACGCGCCCGCCCGGCGGGGAAGCGGCGTGCGAGGCCTGGCGCCCGGGGCGAGACTGGCTCCCGGCACACCCACCATCCGCAGTCGATCTGACTCCGGCCCAGCGTTTTCGACGGCAGCGGCCGTGAACGGCCGAATCCGGAGGCCCACGGCGGCGGCCCCGGCCTGGGGCCGCGCCAACGGGGCGCCGAAGGAAAAACCTCTGATGCTCCCGCCCCGGCCGGGCAATTGGTACAAGACGTGCTTTGATTCAGGCGCGATGTTCCGCGGTCTCACGCGTGTCCACCACACTTTCTCCCCGTGGTCGCCGAACCAAGGCCGCGACGAGGGCGTGTCGCGAGAGGTGACACTGCCACCAGCCGTCTTTGGGCGTGCCTGGTGGCGCCGGGTGACCGGTGGACCGCGGGGAGAACCCCTTGTAACCGCGCCGGTGGTGGGGCCGTCTCAGGGGGAAACCTCCGGAGGGGACACACCACCATCCAAGGCCGGGCGGGCACTTGACGCGGCGTCCGGCGGGAGGGAACGTGTGAGCATGCGCAAACCAAAGCTGAGGGCCATCGGTGCGGCATGGGCCGCAGTGGTCCTGCTGCTCGGCGCCCAGGCGGTCGGGGATGGTGACTACTCCGCCGACTATCAGTTTTCCGGCAAGAGCCACCCCGAGTGGCCCAGCGGGATGCTGAAGTTGGTGAACTCACCCGCCCGCGTTGCCGGCTTTTCCATCGTCAGTCAGGATTTCTTTTTCTACACGGGCACGACGGCCCAGTTCCAGCAATTCCTCGAGCAGTACGCCCACCTGGCAGGGGTGGCCGCCCATCGGTTGAACCTGATGAGTGGCAAGGGGAGCGCCCGCTCGCCCTGGGGGAGCGGACCGGCGGTGCCGTGTGACTGGACCCTGAGCGCCTACCCTGGCCCCGCTGCCAGCGGGTCGGACAAAACCACGTATATCGTCGAACTCGGCTTATGGACCGGCGGCAAGATCAAACTGGAGAAAGTAAAGCTGCCCAAAGACCTCGAAGTCGTCACCCCAGACCAGAAATGAAGATGTTCCGCACCTCACGGCGGTGGTTAAAGCCACGCCCTCGCCGTTTGCAAATGAGCCGCGCCCTGGGGAGGCTTCCCCAGTTGCTTTGGGTGCTGCTGCCCCTCTTGGTCGCCCGGCCCCAGCCCGTGGCGGGGGCCGTGGTGATGCAGATCGGCCAGAACTTCACCGGCGCCACTCTCGGCGTCGATTCCCTGGCTCTACCCCCCGACCCCAACGGGGCCGTGGGGCCGAACCATTTCGTCGAATTCATCAACGGACGGGTGTCGATCTACGACAAGACCAGCGGGGCGCGGCTGGCGACGATGACCGACCTGGACTTTTGGATCAAGGCCGGGGTCAGCATGCCGAGCAACCTGGACGTGACCGACCCGCGCTTGATCTTTGACCCCGCCTCGCAACGCTGGTTCGTCTCGGAGGTGGACGTGGACGCGAACAACTCGGTCAGTAACCGCTTCCTGCTCGCCGTCTCGGCCAGCGCCAACCCCACCGGCGCCTGGCATGGCTTCGCCTTCCTGGCGGACCCGGTGACCGCCTACTTCGCCGACTTTCCCACCCTGGGCCTGGACGGGGCGGGGGTGTATCTGAGTGGGGACTTGTTCGACATCAACGGCAACAGCATTGGACCGACGCTGGTCGCGATTCCCAAGAGCCAACTGTTGAGCAGCAGCCCCACCGTCGCGGGCCGCACCAGCTTCGGCGCCCTGAACTACGCCACCGACGGCGCCATCTTGCAGCCGGCGGTCTGCCAGGGGCCGGCCTCCAGCAGCGGAGCGGTCCTGGCGATGGGCGACCTGGGGTTCGACATGAACCCGCACTCGACGCTGGTGAACACGACGATTGCCAACCCAGGCAGCCCGGGCCAAGCCACGCTCCCGCCACCAGCCACGATCTCCGTCCCGCCCTACGTCATCCCCTTGGACCCCACCCAGCCCAACGGGCGCTCGAACCTGGACGACGGCGACGCCCGGCTGAGCGCGATGGTGTACCGGGTGGGAGATGTGCTCTACGGCGTGCACAGCCTGGAGATCGACAACCGCGCGGCGATCCAGTGGTTCGAGGTTAACGCCACCAACCACACCTTGATCCAAAGCGGGACCATCAAGGACAGCAATCTCGAGTTGTTTTATCCCTCGATTGCCGCCAACGCCGATGGCGTGGTGGTCGTCGCTTGCAACGGTTGCAGCCTGACCACCTACGTCGGTTGCTACGCGGCGGTGGGGGAAACCGTCAACGGCACGCTCAGCTTCGGGGGCCTGCAACTGCTCAAGGCGGGCGTGGCCAACTACCAAAACCGCGACGCCACCGGCACCAGCCGGTGGGGCGACTACAGCACCACCAGTGTGGATCCGACCGACCCCTACCGCTTTTGGACCATCCAGATGTACGCCGCCGGGAGCTCGACGTGGGCGACCCAGATTTCCGAACTGATCCTCAGCCCGGTCACGGTGGGGATTGAGTTGGTCGGGAGCGACGTCGTGATTACCTGGCCCAGCGCGGCGACCGGCTTCCAATTGCAGTGGGCGCCCACGTTGGGGCCGACGGCGACCTGGAGCCCCGTCTCCCAGACTCCGACCACCAGCGGCAATCAACTCAGCCTGACCATTCCCGCGTCGGATCAGCAGGCCTATTTCCGCCTGGCGCATCCCTGACGCGCCCGGTCGGGCGAGGCGTGGAGCACTTGGGCCCCTTTAGCCAGATCCACCGCCCGGCCTCCCGCTCGGACACGGCCGGCCACACCCTGGCCGCCGCGGCCTGCAACGCGCCTCAGTGCCTCACGCAACGGACGCAACGAGCGCAAAGGGGGGGAGCGGGTGCAGAGCCGCAGAGCCGCGAACGCGAGACACCGGTAGGAAGCCACAAAGGGGCACAAAGAACGCGAAGAGCTCGGGGAAACCGATGGAGGTCTCCGTTGACGGTCAGCGCGGACGGCGAGGTTCGCCCGACCCGAAAACGTGGGCTGAAGCCCACGGCTACCTGCCTCACCCCATCCCTGCTTGGCGTGCTTGGCGTCCCTGGCGTGCGCCGTTCCCCGGGGCCTCACGCAACGGCCGCAACGAGCGCAAAGGAGGAGAGCGGATGGGGAGCCACGGAGCCGCGAACGTGAGAGAGCGGTGGGAAGCCACAAAGGGGCACAAAAGACGCCAAGAGCTCAGGGAGGCCGATGGAGGTCTCCGTTGACGGTCAGCGCAGACGGCGAGGTTCGCCCGACCCGAAAACGTGGGCTGAAGCCCACGGCTACCTGCCTCACCCCATCCCTGCTTGGCGTGCTTGGCGTCCCTGGCGTGCGCCGTTCCCCGGGGCCTCACGCAACGGCCG
>JAJXTA010000803.1 GCA_021784265.1 bacterium
GCAGAACACCAAGGGGTTCGACACGCCGCGCGCGGTCACCACCCGGAGTTCCCGCCGCCCCGGCGCGGCGTCGGGCGCGATCACCACCTCGGCGATGGCGAGGCTGGCGATGGCCTCGCTGGCGGGTATCGGCACGTACTCGCGCAGCCGCTCCTGGATTCGGGCCACCAAGTCACGCTGGGTGCCCTCAGCTTCCGACGTTGCCGGGGCCGGCGTGGAGGTCGGCGAGGTCGACGCTGTAGCAGCCCGGGCCGCCGGCGGCGCGCTCGCCACCCGGCCGCCGGTCGGGGGCGCCGTGGCCCCGGCGCCGCTCCCCTGCTTCTTCAGCCCACGCAGTTCTTCGTTGAGCAACTGGGTCTCCTGGGCGTTCAGCCGCCGGAGGTACTCGACGACCCGGGCCCGCACCCCGGTCCCGGTGATCAGCACCCCGGTGAGGTCGTCCAGGTTCTGCCCGCCCAGCCGGAGCCGAAACGTGGTCCCCTGCTGGCCGCCCGCCGGATAGCTATAGCCCAGGTACGGACGGGCCTGGGCGTGCACGGCCACCGACGCCACCCGCCCACCGACCAGCCCCAGCATGAACCACCACACGAACCGGCGCATGCGGCTTACATGATTTCAGTCAGCAGCCCGCCGGACTTAACCCGGTCCGCGGCGCCCGGCAGCACGTGAGCCTCGACCCCCTCCGGATGGGGCAACTTCGCCTGCGGATCGATCCCGCTCAGGGCATAGAGACTACCCAACAAGTCCACCGGATAGACCGGGCGTTCCCGGACCTCCTCCGCCCGCTGGTCGGAAGCGCCGACGATCTGCCCGCCTTTGAACCCGCCACCGGCGACCAAGGCGGTGAAGACGTTGCCCCAGTGGTTGCGTCCGCCGTTCCAGGGCGGCTGCCAGTCCACCTTCGGGCCGCGGCCAAACTCGCCGCAGCACCAGACGATGGTGCTCTCCAGCAGCCCCCGGTCATGCAGATCCTGCAGCAGCGCCGCCAATCCCTGGTCCAATTGCGGGCACTGCCGGCGCATGGTGGGGAAGTGGTTGCTGTGGGTGTCCCACCCGCCCGGGTAATTAATGACGATGTAGGGCACCCCGGCCTCGACGAGCCGCCGCGCCGCCAAGCAGTCCTGCCCGAAGGTGTGCCGGCCGTAACGGTCCCGCAGTTCCGGCTTCTCCCGGCTCAGATCGAACACCTGCCGGCCTTGGCCCAAGATCAGCTCATAGGCGCGCTCCCGCGCCGCTTCCGCCGCCGCCACCTCGGGACTGGTGGACATCGCCACGCCCAGGGTGTCCATCTTCGCCAGCAGGGCCCGCCGGGCTTGCTGGCGTTGATCGGTGATGCCCCGAGAAACCACCCCCTCCACCTCGAAGCGGGCCGCGTTGGGATCGCCCCCCGTCGCAAAGGGTTTGAGCTTGGGCCCCAAAAAGCCCTCCTCCGAAAAGCGGCCCTGGGAGCGCGTGAGGACGACGTAGGGCGGAATCAGGCCCCGGTAACCCCGGCTCTTGAACAGCGCGAACACGGCCCCAACGCTCGGATAAGCCAGCCGCTCGCCCGGCGTATGCGCGGTCTGCATCAGGTAGGCGGCCGTCTCATGGCCGAAGTTGCGGTGCGTCATGCTCCGGATCAGGGTGAACTTGTCCGCCTGCCCGGCCAGTTTCGGGAACAGTTCACCGAGCTGGATCCCAGCCACGTTCGTCGGGATCGCCCGCGCGAAGTCACCCATGTAATCGCGGCCGGAATCGGGTTTGGGGTCCCAAGTGTCGTTATGGGACATGCCGCCCCAGAGAAACACCTGGATCACGGACTTGGCTTTGGGCTGGATCGGCGGGGTCGCCGCGGCCGTCCCTACCGCCGCGGTGCCTGCCGCCCCCCAGCCGTGGCCATCCGCCAGCAACAACCCGGCGGTGCTGAAGAACCCAACGCGCAGCACTTCGCGCCGAGAGAGCGGCAAACTCAGACGCAGGCCCAGGCACCCCGGCCCCAGCGCCGGCAACTCAGAACGTTTCGTCATCTTCATAGCCTTACCTTTCCTCACGCGGCGGTGCTTAATGTCGATAGAGAAACTCGGTGCTGTTGATCAACGCCCACGCCAAGTCCACCCTGTCGGCGTGCTGCTTCGCCGGGGGGACGGGCCTGGGCCGTCTGCCCGCGCCCGGGCGCGCCGCTCCTTGCGGAACGGGGACTCGGTCATAGGCCTCGGCGGCGGCCAGCTCCGCCGGCGTCGGGTGCCGCGAGAGAATGGTCAGATACAGCTCGTCGAGGATCGCGGCGGGCGGGCGGCGGGAGTCGATAATGCCCTTGAGCTTGGGTCCTTGCTCCAGCTTGGCCTGGATATGACTCGAGTTGAGCAGCTCCAACCATTGCGCGGGCAGCGGCTTGTTCTCGCGCTCACTCGCCAGACCCGTGGCGCGCGCGGAGCGCCCAAAGAGCGCCAGAAACGGACTCGTGATGCTGCCATCGGCGATACCGGTCGCCGGCTCGTCGGTCGGGATGTACGTGAACGGCTCCGGGATCGGGCTGGTGTAGAGGTCGGTGGTCCCGGTCACCTCATCGATCGCGTCGATCAACACCTCCGCGTCCAACCGGCGCAGCGGATAGCTGGCGAAGTTGGCCACCGCCTCCGGGCTGGTGAGACCGGGCGTCGAGGCGAACTGATACGTGGCCGAGGTCAGGATCAAC
>JAJXTA010000804.1 GCA_021784265.1 bacterium
GCCTCTGGACCGGGCGCGAAGGCTCCTGGGACGACTACGAGCGCATGGGCTCCTACCAGATGCTTGGGACGCTGCTGGTGGACCTTGCCCCGCCACCAGGCCAGGCGGACGGGCCCGGGGCGGCGGTGGTCCAACAGTACCGTCGGGCTCTGGACCTAGCCACGGCCCTCCACACCGTCTCCTACCGGCTCGGTGGGGTCACCTTCACCCGTGAGGCCTTCGCTTCCCATCCCGATCAAGTGCTCGTCCTGCGCTTTGCCGCCGACCAGCCGGCGGCTTGCCGCGGCGCTGTCCGCCTCCAGGGGGCGCACGGCGAAACCACGGGCGCCACCAACGCGGTGTTGGCCTTCCGCGGCACGCTGGCCAACGGTCTGCGCTACGAAACCCGACTCGAGGTGCGGCACGACGGTGGCAGCCTGCGCGCACAAGAAGGCCGAATCGAGTTCGACCACTGTAACAGCATCACCGTCACCGTCGCGGCCGGTACGGATTATGTCATGGATCACGCCCGCCACTACCGCGGCAACGACCCCCAGGCCACCGTCGCACGCCGGCTGAAGGCGGCGGCCGGCAAATCGTATGCCGCGTTGAAGGCCGCGCACCTCGCCGATTACCGCCGCTTGTTCGACCGGGTCAGCCTCTCGCTCGGGCCCACGCCGCCCGAGCGCCGAGCTTTACCCACGCACCAACGCAAGGTCCGCTACGCCGCCGAGGGCGGTGATCCCGGCCTGGAGGAGATCATGTTCCAGTACGGCCGCTATTTGCTGATCGCCTGTTCCCGCCCGGGCGGCCTGCCCGCCAATCTCCAAGGGCTCTGGAACGACAGCAACACCCCCCCCTGGCACAGCGACTACCACGCGGACATCAACATCCAAATGAACTACTGGCTGGCCGAGCCGGCTAATCTGCCCGAGTGCGCCCAGCCGCTCTTTGACCTCATCGTGAGTCAGCTTCCCGCTTGGCGCAAGGCGACCGCCGCCGCGCCCGAGTTCCGCACCACGGCGGGTCCACCGCGTGGTTGGGCCCTGCGCACCTCCCACGGCATCAACGGCGACGAGGGCTGGCAGTGGGACATCACCGCCAATGCCTGGTACTGCCAGCATTTCTGGATGCACTACGACTTCGGACGCGACCGGCCTTGGCTGGCCACCGTGGCCTATCCGGTGCTCAAGGAAACGACCGAATTCTGGGAAGACCACCTCAAAGCGCTGCCCGACGGACGCTTGGTCGTGCCCAACGGCTGGTCGCCCGAACACGGCCCGCACGAGGACGGCGTCAGTTACAACCAGGAAATCGTTTGGGACCTGTTTCATAACTACGTCGCCGCCAGCGCCGCCTTGGGAGTGGACGCCCCTTACCGGCGGGAGATTGCCGCCCTGCGCGACCGGCTGGTCGTCCCGCAGATCGGCCGGTGGGGTCAGTTGCAGGAGTGGATGACGGACCGAGACGACCCTCAGGATCACCACCGGCACACCTCCCATCTCTTCGCCCTCTACCCGGGCCAGCAATTCACCTCGGCCTCGACCCCGGCCTACGCCGCCGCCGCCAAGAAGTCGCTCGATGCCCGCGGGGTCGCGGCGGAGTCGGACGTGCGGGAGTGGTCCTTCGCGTGGCGTTGCGCGCTCTATGCCCGACTGGGCGACGGCGAGGAGGCCCACCGCATGTTGCGGATGCTCCTCGCCGACCGGAACACCTGCCCGAACCTCTTCGGACTGCATCCCCCGATGCAAATCGACGGCAATTTCGGCATCACCGCCGGCCTCTGCGAAATGCTCCTGCAATCGCAAGGCGATGAGCTCTCCCTGCTTCCCGCCCTGCCCGCCGCCTGGCCCGCCGGTTCGGTCACCGGCCTGCGCGCCCGCGGCGGGATCACGGTGGACATCACCTGGAAGGAGGGGAAGGTCACGACCTATCGCCTCGCCGCCCCGAGACCCCGCCCGGTGCGGGTCCGCCTCAATGGTGACGTGCGAACGATCCTGCCGGCCCGCCTCTAGGCGGCGCGGCCCGCGGGCCACCCCTAGCCCCAATGCCCTATCCCCGGAGCCGCCTCAGACTGGTTCACCCGCAGGGAAGAAGACCGGCTTCCGGGCTGTCCCCGCTGCGGTGCTACCAGCGATGATGCCCGCCGCGTCGAGCCCGCCATTCCCGCGGGCCGATACGCACGCTGTTCGCAGGGCGGGGTGGGCCGCTTGAGGGCGGCGCCCGGCAACCCTTGTCGCCCGCGCTGATTTGCTCGCCACTTGGCGCCTCATGGGCTTCGGTCGTGTTCCAGGCGTGAATACACCGCCTCTCCGACAGGCTGACAGACCGCCTGCTTCAAAAAGCCGGTTTTGTCCTCGAAGGGCGGCTGGGCATGGCCAAGCAGGAACAACTCACCACCTAACTGCAGCTCACCACCTATCTCGATGTGATCTAAAACGTTCGTGCCCCTGAGAAATGTTAGGTTCACATGATAACCACCCGAATAGGCCAACCCCAACCCCGGCCTCGCGGGCGCCGCCGCTCGGATAACGCCAATCACCTGTCCGACCGGGGTGTCCGCAAACGTTAGGGCCCGTAAGAAAATAACCTTTACAAGTTGTGAGTCGTATTGCAGTTTACTCCCCAGCATGGTCTCGGTGCTGGAACTCAGAGAGAAGCTATCTCGAATGTGGCCCCATCTGAATGAGCG
>JAJXTA010000805.1 GCA_021784265.1 bacterium
CGAGTCAGTGGCGCCGGGCTTCACCCAGTGGGGTGAACCCCGCCTTCGGGGGGCGGCTGGGCTTCACAGGGAATGGCCCACAATGCTGCACACGGCGCTCTGGCCGATGGGGCCGAAGGTGTAGGTCCCTCCGGCCGGACAGACCGGCATGTTCTTGATGTAGGTGGGGACTAGGTCGTCGGGTGCCGGCACGTCTCCATCGGTTTTGCCGCTCTGGAGTCCCCAGATCTGTTTGGCGGATTCGATCTGGCCCAGGTTGGCGATGCAGGCGCGGGTTTGGGCCTGGAGCCGGACGCGCATGAAGTTGGGGATGGCGATCGCCACGAGCATCCCGATGATGGCGACGACGATCATGATTTCCACCAACGTGAAGCCGGATGTCGGCGGGGAATGGGCCGTGGGTGTGGCCTGCTGGTGCATAGACGCTACCTCCTGGACGAGGCGCCGAGAGCAAGAAACGGGTTAGACTCGAATCCGAGGACGAATTCGTTCACATCATGCACTGGCTGCCCAATCCCGACCGCGCCGGTAACATACGCGTACCCCGCCCCCGCTGTCAACCTGAACTTCCGCACGGGAAACGGCCAAGCGGCTCCGATGGTGGTTTTGCGCTTGCCTCGCCGCCCCAACTGTGCAAGCTTACGCCGTATGAAGAAGGCCACCGTGATCCTCCTGGTGTTGGGGATTGTCCAGGTGTTGGGCGTTCCCTCGGCATTCGCCCAGTTCCGTGGCGGCCGCTATTACACGCGGAATGTGCCCTACGCACCCCCGGCTCCCCAACCGCCTCGTTACAACTACAACAACAACCAGGGCAAGGCGACGACGCCGGCCCCTGGGACGACCAACGCCCCGGCCATGGTGATGGCCGCGCCGCCGGGCCCAGCCGTGGACCCGGAGAAAGAGCGGTCGGAGAAGGAAGCGACCGTCAAGCGCACCGTTGACTTTCAGAAGATGCGAGCTGAACACGGTTCGCCGAGCGCCCAGTATGACCTTGGTGTCCGCTACATGACCGGCGACGGGGTGGACAAGGACCTCCCGGAGGCCCGCAAGTGGTTGGAAGCCGCCGCCAAGAACGGCCACACCTGGGCCCCAAAAAAGCTCGAGGAACTGACGCAATTGGAAAAGGACGCCGGCATCGAGGCACCGGTCAAGCCCAAGAGTCCCGCCAAGGGCGCCGTGATCGAGGCGGATAAATCGGACCCGGCGCCCAAGCCGACGGCCACGCCCAAGGCCGAGCAGCTCTCCTCCGCGAAGCCGGAGCAATAAGTCACCAACCCACCCAGCGTTGAGAATCGTTGTCCTGGACGGTTACACGCTGAATCCCGGCGACTTAAGTTGGGGCCCGTTGCGGGCCCTCGGGCCCTGCAGTGTCTATGACCGCACCCCGCCGGCCGCCGTGCGTGAACGCGCCGCGGAGGCGGCGGTGGTGCTCACCAACAAGACGGTTATTGCCGCCGAAACCATCGGCGCTCTCCCGCGGCTGCGGTACCTCGGGGTCTTGGCCACCGGTTACAACGTCGTGGACGTGCCCGCCGCCACCGCCCGCGGCATCCCCGTGACCAACGTGCCGGCCTATGGCACGCCGTCGGTGGTCCAGTTGACCTTCGCCCTGCTCCTGGAGCTCACGCATCATGTGGGCCAACACGCCCAAAGCGTCCGGGAAGGCCGGTGGAGTCGGAATCCGGACTTCTGTTACTGGGAGACCCCCCTGATCGAGCTGTCGGAACTCACCTTGGGGATTGTCGGCTTTGGCCGCATCGGCCAGGCGGTAGCCGCGGCGGGATTGGCCTTCGGGATGAAGGTCCTCGTCCATACCCGCTCGGGCGGCTCCGCCCCCGCCCGCGACCTGGAGTTCGTCGAGGAGGCGACCCTGTTTCGCCGCAGCGATGTTGTGACCTTGCATTGCCCGCTTACCCCGGCCACCGAGCGGTTGGTGGACGCCCGCCGGTTGGCGCTGATGAAGCCGACGGCGTTCCTCCTTAACACGGGGCGAGGGGCGTTGGTGGACGAGGCCGCACTGGCTGACGCCCTCAACGTCGGTCGTCTGGCGGGGGCGGGGTTGGACGTGTTGCGGGCCGAACCACCGCCGCCGGACAATCCGCTCCTGCGCGCGCGCAACTGTCTCATCACGCCGCATCTGGCGTGGGCCAGCCGCGCGGCGCGCGCGCGTTTGATGGCGACCGCGGTGGCGAACGTGGCCGCCTTTCTCGAAGGCCGGCCGCGCAACGTGGTGAATGGCGTGGTCGGGTCGCACGCCGGCGGTGGTGACTGCCTGCTGGGGACGCCGCGGGCCGTGTGAGGGAGAGGCGAAGACGAGAGACGGCCCTCCGGGTGCTGCGCGGTGGAGGGGCCGGACCGGGGCACCGCGCGAGCCCCGGCGCCACCCGGCCGCCGTGCTTAGGCCCTGCGGCGCGGCTTCGGAGGAGCACCGGCGGGGGCGCCGGCAAACGAGCGAGCGCGGGGCGAAGCTCTGCCTCACCCCGCGCTCGGGCCAGTCAGTATCGGCCTAAGAGGAGATCTTCTTGGCGGCCTCGTCGGGGATTTCGACCTTGGTCGAGCCGACGTCCTTGATCTCGACGGTCGTGGTGCGGTTCACGTCGCGATCGTTGCCGTTGAAGGAGACGGTGCCCTGCACGTTGAACTCGTACTTGGTGAGGAGCCCGTCTTTAA
>JAJXTA010000806.1 GCA_021784265.1 bacterium
TGAGCCTGGTGCTCTTGATCACCGGGCTGGCGCTGATGCGCTTCGATTTCTTCGCCATCAAGGATCCGCGGGTGCGGGCGCCGTTGTACTGGGCTCACGTGATCACGCCGTTGCTGGCGGTGTGGTTGTATGTCTTGCACCGGCTGGCCGGGCCGCGTATCCATTGGCGGGTGGGGCTGGGCTGGGCGGTGGCGGTCGGGGTGGTCGTGGGGGCGATGGTGGCGCTGCATTCGCAGGACCCGCGCCGCTGGAACGTGACCGGGCCCAAGGAAGGGGAGAAGTACTTCTATCCCTCGCTGGCCCGGACGGCCACCGGCAACTTCATCCCGGCGCGGGCGCTCATGGACAACGAGTATTGCCTGGAGTGCCACCAGGACACTTACAACACCTGGGCCCACAGCGCCCATCACTTTAGCTCCTTCAACAACCCGCCCTACTTGTTCAGCGTGCGGGAGACCCGCCGGGTGGCTCTCCGCCGCGACGGGAACGTGCGGGCGGCCCGCTGGTGCGCCGGGTGCCACGACGTGGCGCCGTTCTTCAGTGGCGCCTTCGACAACCCCGCTTACGACGACGTGCACGACCCGACGGCCCAGGCGGGGATCACGTGCGTGGCCTGTCACTCGATCACCCACGTCAACAGCACCCGCGGCAACGCCGATTACACGATCGAGGAGCCGATCATGTACCCCTTCACCTACAGCGCCAACCCGGTGCTCCGCTTCCTCAACCGGACGCTCGTCAAGGCCAAGCCGGAGTTTCACAAGAAGACGTTCCTCAAGCCGTTCCACAAGAGCGCCGAGTTCTGCTCGACCTGCCACAAAGTCAACATCCCTTACGACCTCAATAGGTACAAGGAATTCCTCCGCGGCCAGAACCATTACGACGGTTACCTGCTCAGCGGCGTTTCCGGCCACGGGGCGCGCAGCTTTTATTACCCGCCGGTGGCCAAGCCCAACTGTGCCGCCTGCCACATGCCCTTGATCCCCTCCGACGATTTCGGGGCCAAGTTCAACGACCCCGCCCCCTCCCACCCCGTGCTCACCGTTCATAGCCACTTGTTCCCGGCCGCCAACACCGGCCTGGCGGCCTTGCGCCACGACGAACCGACCCTCCAAGCCGAGACCGCCTTCCTCATGCAGGCGTTGCGGGTGGACCTGTTCGGGGTCAAAGAGGGCGGGACGGTGGATGCGCCGCTGACCGCCCCGCTGCGCCCGCGCGTGCCGGCCCTCGAGCCGGGCCGGTCTTATCTCTTCGAGGTCGTTGTCCGCACCCTGGGTGTGGGACATCCCTTCACCCAAGGGACGGTGGACTCCAACGAGGCCTGGGTGGACGCGCGGGTGACGGCGGGGGACCGGGTGCTGGGCCGCAGCGGCGGGCTCGGTCCCCACAAGGAGGTCGATCCGTGGTCGCAGTTCCTCAACGTCTATATGCTCGACAAGGAGGGCAACCGAATCGATCGGCGCAATCCCCAGGACATCTTCACCCCGCTCTATAATCACCAGCTCCCCCCCGGCGCCGGCCAGGTGGTGCACTACGCCTTCACCGTGCCTCCGGACCAATCCACCCCGCTCACCGTCACCGTTGCGGTCCGGTACCGGAAGTTCGACACGATCTACCTGAATTACGTCTATGGCCACGGTTACACCAACGGGGCGCCGTTCCAGGTGACCAACGACCTGCCGATCACCACCCTCGCCGAGGATCAGATAACGTTCCCCATGCGCGGGGGACCGCCGCTGGCCGCGGCCAACTCACCCAGCGCCATCCCCGCGTGGCAACGCTGGAACGACTACGGGATCGGGCTGCTGCTGGAGGGTAATCGGGGCAGCGAGAAAGGGGAGCTGATCCAGGCGGCGGAAGCCTTTGGCCAGGTCGAACGCCTCGGGCACGCCGACGGGCCATTGAACCTGGCGCGGGTTTACTACAAGGAAGGCCGGCTCCCGGAGGCGATCCGCGCGTTGCAGCGGGCCGCCCGCTTCACCCCGGCCGCCCCGCGGTGGACCCTGGCGTGGTTGAATGGCCTGGTGGACAAGCAGAACGGCGACCTGGACAAGGCCATCGCCGAGTATCGGGGTATTCTCGCGGACCGGTATCCGGAGCTGGACCAGCGCCACTTCGACTTCAGCCTGGACTACGTGGTGCTCGACGAGCTCGGGCAGACCTACGTCGAGCGCGCCAAACAGGAGCGCGCCGATCCCGCCCGGTACCGCCAGTTCCTCGGGCTAGCCGAAGCCGCCTTCCTACGCGCCCTGGCCCTGGATTCGGAGAATGTGACCGCCCATTACAATCTGGCGCTCATTTATGAGGCCCTGGGGGACGACCGCCAGGCGGCCCGCGAGCGCCGCCTGCACGAACGCTACCGCCCGGATGACAACGCCACCGACCGCGCCATTAGCCTGGCCCGCCGCCGCGACAAAGCGGCCGACCACGCCGCGCAAGCCATCGTGATCTACGGCTTGCAGCGTCCCGGGGCCCTGGGCCTGACTTCGGCCGGCCCCGCGGGGACGACCCTGACGACCGCACCGGCCGGCTCCCCCGTCATGGCCGCCGCGCCCCTGACTCCATGATTGACGAACAGAAGCCGGCCCCGCCCCCCGCCCCCGACGACACCGAGGAGCTCGCGCACTACGACGACGCCATCATCGGCCGGGCGTTCCGCTGGTCGGCGG
>JAJXTA010000807.1 GCA_021784265.1 bacterium
TTCAACGTGCGCAAAGACCTGACGCCTCACCTCGGGGCGCTCTTTGCCTACGTTGAAGCCGGGGGCACGTTGGTCGAGCAGTATAACCGCCCGGACCGCTCCGGCGTGAACCAGGTGACCCCGTTTGACCTGCGCCTCTCCCAAGAGCGCGTCACGGACGAAGAGGCGCCGGTGACCTTTCTTGCCCCAGACCATCCCGCCCTCAATACCCCCAATAAGATCACGCCGGCTGACTTTGCCGGTTGGGTCCAGGAGCGCGGCGTGTACTTCCCGAGCGAATGGGATGCGCGCTTCACCCCGCTCTTGGCCTGTGGTGATCCCGGGGAGGCGCCCTTGAAGGGCGGGCTCCTGGTGGCCCAGGACGGTCGTGGCTATGTCGTCTATACCGGCCTCGCCTTCTTTCGCCAGCTCCCCGCGGGCGTGCCCGGGGCCTATCGGCTCTTCGCGAATCTCGTCTCTTTGGGCAAATGAGTTCTCCGCCCGCCGGTCCCGCACCGGCCTCCCCCACCCCGCCCCAGCCCGCGGCGAACGAGGAAGAAACCGGCGTGCCTGGGCTGCGGTCGTGGCGTGCGGTGTATCTCTTCGTTTTCGGGTGTTTCCTGGTTTGGGTGGCGCTGCTCGCGGTTCTGACCCGATGGTTTTCGTGAAGCCCCCCCCCTTCTCCGCCCAGGCGCGGCGCTACCGGCGGCCGGCGCCACTCGGGCCGTCGGCGGATCGGCCCTGCGGTCGCGGTCGCGCATGAACGGGTTGGATTACCTGGTCTTGCTCGGCAGCCTGTTGGGGATCGCCGCCTACGGGACCTGGCGGACACGCGGGGCGCGGAGCATGGCGGCCTATTTCAAAGGCACGCAGCGGACCGGTTGGCTCACCATTGGGCTCTCCGTCATGGCCACCCAGGCCAGCGCCGTGACCTTCATGTCCACCCCCGGCCAAGGCTACGAGAGCGGGCTCGGCTTTGTGCAGAACTACTTCGGGCTCCCATTAGCGCTGATCCTTGTCGCCGCGGTGTTCCTGCCCCGCTACCGGCGGCTCAACGTCTATACGGCCTACGAATACCTCGGCCAACGCTTTGACCCCAAAACCCGCCTGCTCGGCGCTGCCCTGTTCCTCCTCCAACGCGGGTTGGCGGCCGGCCTCACCATCTATGCCCCGGCGATTGTCCTCTCCACTGTCTTTAGCTGGCGACTGGACGTTACCATCCTGCTGACGGGCTTGGTGGTGATCACCTACACCGTCGCTGGTGGGAGCGAGGCGGTGAACGTGACCCACAAGTACCAGATGGCGGTGATTTTTGCCGGCATGCTGACGGCCTTGGGCGTCCTGTGGTGGCGACTCCCCCGCGGCTTGAGCCTGGGCGACACCCTTGCTTTGGCCGGCGGGTTCCACAAGCTGGAGGCGGTGGATTTCTCCCTCGACCTCCAGCAGCGCTACACCTTCTGGTCCGGCCTGCTGGGCGGCCTGTTCTTGTCCTTATCCTACTTTGGCACGGACCAATCCCAGGTTCAACGCTACCTCCACGGCGGCTCGTTGCGCGAGAGCCGGTTGGGCCTCCTGGTCAACGCCATCGTCAAGATCCCCATGCAGTTCTTCATCCTGCTCTTGGGCGTCTTGGTGTTCGTCTTTTATCAATTCGAGCAGCCGCCGGTGTACTTCAACGAAACCGCCTGGCGCTACGAGATGGCGCACGGCGCCGGGCCGCAACTTCGGACAATCCAGGCGGAATTCACGACCGCGCACGCCCACAAAGCGCGCGTCATCGAGGCCTGGGTGGCCGCCCGCCACGCCGGCAACGCCCCCGCCGTCCAGGGTGCCCGGCAGGCGCTGGCGGCGGCACAGGCGCGGTGTGACACCCTGCGCGCCGAGGCCAAACGCGTGCTCCATCGGACGGACCCGCAGGTCAGCGCCAATGACGCCGATTATGTCTTCATCACCTTTGTGTTTGATCATCTGCCGCACGGTCTGGTGGGGCTGCTGGTGGCGGTGATCTTTGCGGCGGCCCTCTCCTCGAAGGCTTCCGAGCTCAACGCCCTCGGCTCCGCCACGACGGTGGACTTCTATCGACACGTCTTTCGTCCGGAGGCGACCGAAGCCCACTACGTGGCCATGTCTCGGTGCTTCACGGCCCTCTGGGGCGTGGTGGCCTTGGGGGCGGCCCTGTTCGCCCACCTCGTGGAGAACCTGATCCAGGCCGTGAACATCCTCGGCTCGATCTTCTACGGGGTGGTGCTCGGGCTCTTCCTGCTGGCCTTCTTCCTCCGCCGCGTTCAAGGGACCGCGGCCTTTTGGGGCACGTTGACGGCGCAAGGACTCGTCTTCGTCCTCTACTTCACCCTGGACATCAGTTACCTCTGGTACAACTTCATCGGCTGCGCCGCGTGTGTCCTGTTCAGCCTGCTTTTCCAGGCCGCCGCCGGCTCGCCTCACCCGGCGCCGTCCGCCCCCCACCCGGCCTGACTCAGGAGGCGGGGTGGCGAAGTCGGTCGCGGTTGCCGGCTCGATGACGTAGCGCCACGACGTTTACCCCGGCTGACCTGAGGAGCGACGCGCTCCAGGTCCCGGCATGGCTGGGATTGACAGCCTCCAGCCACGCCTGCCATCGTTTTGGGGTAATGACAATCACTGGGCCGTTCTGGAGCGGCTGGGGTGCCGCAACGCAGCCCAGTCGGCC
>JAJXTA010000808.1 GCA_021784265.1 bacterium
ACCGCATCCAATGCTGTGATTAGCTATTCCACCGCCTGGCGCGGAGGTGTCCTAACCAACTACGGCGACACCGTGTCCGCCGTGTTTTCTCTGCCGGGCGCATTTCCCTATGCCACAACTGGATCCGGATACGGTTTGGTCACCGTTGCGGGATGGACTGACGCCCCTCCCGCCGTCGAACTCAATTGGCCAATCGACGGGTTTGTGTTCGGAGGGTTTCCGTACCGGATTCAGCTCCAGGCGACCGTGAGGCTGGCGGCGACCAATGTGGCGGCCGTGGACTTTTGGGCTGATACAAACCTGATTGGCAGGGCGACGAACGGTCCCTATGACGTCCTTTGGGAGGGAGATCCAAGCAGCGGGTTGATCGCGCCGGGCGAATATCGAGTGCGCGCCCTCGTGACGGAGGTTGGGGGCAGACAGTATCAATCGTCTTCTGTGCGGGTTGCAGTCCGCAACGGCGGGGGCGCCCTAAGTCTGCCGCGCCGCCTACCGGACGGAAGCTTCATGGCATGCTATAGTGTGGAGGATGCTTGGGGCGGGTATGTGGCCTGGTACGACGCGGTTCCGCTGGGACGGAAGCGGGCCTTTTATCCGTTCACGCTGATCGGTGACGGCGTATTCGTCGATACAACCGCGGGATCGGGCGATGGGCGACGGTATTACATCTTGAGCGCGGGCCAGGGCCCGCCGCCTTGAGCGGGGCCGACAGGAGCAAGCGTCCCGCATGCAAGCCGCGGCGGACTTGAGCGCGAGAACAAATCGTGACCTCGGATACCTTACGAGTCAGTTGACACGAGCCGCGGAGCAGGGCTTGATTCGGGCCAGTGAAACGGGATGGGTGATCGTTAGGTCATGCGGCGCTCGAGGGTTACCGCTTTGCGGCCGTGAGGCCGCCTCGCCAGGGCGTCGCAGCGCGCCAGTTGGCCAAGAATCTTGGCGTGGCCCGCGAGGTGGTTTGCGAGTGGCAGCAGACCGACCGGGAGCGTGGCCGCGAGGCGCTGCGCCCGACCCAATGTCAGCGGTCACTCAAAGGGTGCCACCCAGGGTCGAAGTGAAGGGCTTCAAAATGTACCACCCGGAGGGCGGCTAGAGAGGGCTCTGTGGCAGAATGTGTAGGTCAAAGTGGCGCCGGACTGCTTGGCTGGCGTGGACGCCCATTGGTGGTCGAACGACCAAAGGTTCCTCTGTGATCCAAGCTGTTGACACCGTGATGGTTGCGGTCTTGTGGCCCAAGGTTGAACCCATAACTCTTGCTGAAGAGGCCCAAGTATCGGAGAGGGTCTGAGAACCGGTCCCGGCCCCTGAGGCCACCGCGCAAGCCCGCGGATGGAACGGAGAGCCCACCGCTTCGCGCCGGCCCTGGCTTCGCTCCGCCGCGCCCGTCCGGTCGCCCGCCTGGGGCACACCTCCGAACGTCTCGATGCCGTCGCCGCCGCGCGACCGACCCAAACGATTGCTTGAAAACCCAAAGCTGAAAAGCGGGCAGCGTCGCGGACGTGGCCCGATGGGTCGGGGCGAGTGGACGGCGAACGCCGGAGTGGCCGGGGGGACGGCGCCAGCCGCCCCAACCACAACGGCGCGGGTCACTTCTTCCCCTCGGATTTCCGCCGGGCCGCTTATACGAATCCGCTGCTGGTGGTGTCTGTTTGGATGAAGGCAGATCCGTGACGACCATGAAGCCCGAGCTCACGCCCGATTCTCCGGCCCGCGGGAGTCCCGCCCCGCCGCGGCGCGGGCTATGGCTCCTCGTGGCGGGCTGCCTTGGCGTAATGCTGATCGGGTTCCTTTTGATCGGGGGGAGAGGCCGGCAGAAAACGCTCGCCACGACTCAACCGCCATCGGCTTCAGCTAGCAACACCCGTTGGCCCGCCCGTAAGCGCTCCCATGCCACGCCTCCTTACTCCCGTCCGCCATCCGCGAAATCCGCGGCCGACATCGTCGCCGACAAACTCCGACAGTTTGTCATCGATCGGCGAGCCCTCGTCCGCGCCTGGGCGCGGCGACTGCGTGTACAGGTCCCGGTGGCGGTCGAACGGTTTTTCGACGCGGCCGAGACGGGACGCTGGGACGCCATTGAGGACCAGTTCCAGGCGCTCAAAGCGGCACAACGGAACGGCCAAGACGTGGAAGCGCAAACGCTGACGAAACTCTGGCCCGCGCTCGCGGAAACCCATGGCGTCGCCCAAGCAACTCACCTCTGGCCCGCGCAAGCCTTGCTGGACTATGGGACGGCTGTGCTCGACGCCCTCCGCCCAGGCATGGTGTACCTCGGGGGCACCGATGCCGGCCGGTTCATCCCGACCTTGCTCAACGACACCGCCGACGGCGAACGGCACGTGGTTCTCACCCAGAACGCCTTTGCCGATGTGAGCTATCTCGATTACGTGAACTTCCGCTACCCTGACCGGCTCGCGCTGTTGACGTCTGACGATTCGCAACAGGCCTTCCAAGATTACCTGGCCGACGCTCGGACGCGCGCCGAGCACGACCAGCAATTCCCGAACGACCCATCGGCACTTCGCCCGGGTGAGGACGTGCGCCTGATCCCGAACCCCGACGGCAGTCAGCGCACGCAGGTTTCCGGGCAGGTCGCCGTCATGGCTATCAACGAGAGATTGCTCCAAACGCTGCTGGCCAAGAATCCGGACGTGCCG
>JAJXTA010000809.1 GCA_021784265.1 bacterium
GAACTAAGCATGAGCAGCCGGACAGGAGCCAGGGTCGGGTCGGCTTGGATGGCTCGGGCCAAATGGATCCCGTCCATTTCCGGCATGTGTAGGTCCAACACCGCCAGGTCGAAGGGCGCGTCCCCCTGCACGGCGCGTCGCAGGCATTCCAGAGCCTCGACTCCACCCGCGACCTGCTCATTGGGCATGCCCCAGGAGTCGAAGTAGCGATGAAGGATCGTTCGGTTCGTCGCATTGTCGTCCACGATCAAGACGCGCAGGCCACTCACGCTCGTCGGCCTGTCCATGGGGGTGGGGACGGCGCCCGGTTGTTTCTCGAAGCGCAGGGTAAACCAGAACGTGGAGCCTTGGCCCGGGACGGCGGTGACGCCGATCCGCCCACCCATGAGTTCCACCAGTTGCTTGCTAATCGCCAACCCCAGCCCGGTCCCACCGTAACGGCGCGTCGTTGAACTATCCGCCTGCGAGAAGGGGCGAAACAACCGGCGCTCGGCCTCGGGCGTGATCCCGATGCCGGTGTCCTTGACGTGGAAGCGCAGTTCGGCGTCCGCGTCCGTCTCCCGCAGCAGTTGCACGTCCAGGAACACCTCACCGCGATCGGTGAACTTCACGGCGTTGCTCAAGAGATTGAGGAGTACTTGGCGGAGCCGGCTCGGGTCGCCGCGCAGCCGGACCGGAATCCCGTCCGGTACCAACGAGATCAACTCCAGCCGCTTTTCCCACGCCCCCTCCGCCACCAAGCCCACGGTGTCGTCCAGCACCTGGCGCAGGTCGAAATCCAAGCACTCGCAGGTGATCTTCCCGGCCTCGATCTTCGATAAGTCCAAGATGTCGTTGAGGATCGTCAGGAGAGCTTCGCCGCTGGCCTGCGCCGTCTGGGCCAGATCCCGCTGCTCCCCGGTCAACCCCGTCTCCAGGAGCAGATTCGTCATGCCGATCACCCCATTAAGCGGGGTGCGGATCTCGTGGCTCATGTTGGCGAGAAAGGCACTCTTGGCCCGGTTGGCGGCGTCGGCCGCCTCCTTGGCCAGTTCCGCCTCGGCGGTTTTACTCTGGAGTTCAGTATTCGCCCGCGCGAGCTGGGCCGTGCGTTGCTGGACGCGCGATTCCAGCTCGGCTTGCGCCTGCTCCAGTTGGACCCGCGTCCGCCGCAAGAGGCGGTTCTGGCGCATCAGCAACAACCCCCAGCCAATGGCCAGGGAAGAGATCACGCCGATCCCGGCCAGCAACCAGAGGACGTGGTGGAGGTTCCACCAAGCCGGGCGCGCGAGCACCTCGAGGTCCGCCGGCGAGTTCAGGTACATCTCGATGCTCGCGGCGGCCTGGCCGGCATCCGGCACCGGGTCGGCCGTGGCCTTGAACACCCCACGCAGCCGGACCCTGCTCCCCGCGGGGAGCGTGGCCAGACCGGGCGTTGCGCTGGCCAAGAACGCTTCAAAGGGGTGGCGGAGCTGGTCGCTTTGCAGGCGCAGGATCGGCCCGAAGTTTCCCGGACCGCTGGCCAGCAGGGTGGCGTCGATCTGGCCGCGGGTGGCGTCGCGTGCGGCGCCCGCGTTGTCGGAAACCATCGCCCGCAGGTCCATCGGCGTCGCCGCCGGTAACGGAGCGCGTCCGAGTTTCTGTACCAGGGCCTGACCGAGCTTCGGCGAAAAGCCGTCCGGCTCGGGAAGGCCAACGACCGCAATCCGGTCTCCCGCGGCCAGTTCCACGTCCGCTCGCAATACCACGCGCACGCCGTCCTCCCCCGCCTGGAGGAACAGCCACCCGGGGGCCTTGAAGGTGACGACGCCGATGGTCTTCACCAGCCGTGTGCCCGGCGTTGCGAGGGGCCCGTCCGTCCGGCCCACGTCCCGCAGGCGGCGGGTCGGCAGGTCGAATGGGTGGACCGGGGCCGGCTCGACGATCGTCACCTCCGCGCTTGAGGGCACCAGCAACCGCGGGCCCAAGCGCTGGTGGCGTCCGTTGAATACCGGACCGCAAACGCCCTGCACGCGCACACGGCTCCCCAACAACCGGTCCTGCAGCGCCCCGGGAAGTTCGTTGATGCGCACCGCCAAGCGTCCGCCCTTGAGCGCCAGGACCAGCCGGTGGGGCTCCGCCTCCCGCACGTCCCCCTCGACCTCCACCCATTGGGCGTCTTGCTGCCCGCTGGCCAGCTCGTCCCACGCCGCCCGCCGCGGTGTGGGCAAGTGCCCCAACCCGAGCACCCGCGCAAAGGCGGTCGGATGGAAGATACCGTCCTGGACGCGCCCCGAGAGATCGACGTAGAGGCCTTCCTGCCGCAGCTCGGGGGAAAGCCCGGCGCTCAACTGATCCCGGATCAAGAGACCGTCGGCACCGTCCTGAAGGTAGAAATCACCCAGGTTAAGGTCCACGTAGGTGATCACGCCCTGGACCCGGGCCGGGAACCGCCCACGGGGTTGGGCCCGGACCCGGGCGCGGAGGCGGCGCACCGAGCTATCGTCCGCGTGCTCCTCGGGGAAGGCCTTCGCGGCGCTGACCTCGGCGGTCGGCCCCGGCTTGGCCAAGCGGACGTAGGCCGGCTGTGGACGGCGGCGTGAAAACGGGGCAAAACCGCCGGTTTGAAATTCCTGAGGGGCGATTCGGCGAAAACGGAAAACCGGCGGTGGGAACGACTGCCGGTCGGCGGGAGAGG
>JAJXTA010000810.1 GCA_021784265.1 bacterium
CAGCCAGAGAGGCCCAATCGCGACCGGTGGGGCGCCGGGTGGCGCGGGCGCTGGACGCTCCGGAGCCTGGGCGGCGAGCGACGGAGCGCTGCCCGCGGGTGGGCTTGTCAGAGGGGTGATGCTCACGGCCCGCCGGGGAGCGGGTTGACAGCCCAACAGCCAGACCAGCACCAGCCCGGCCCCGATCGACTTCCAACCGGTCCGGGCCTCAGCCATTTCCAGGAAACGCTTCATGCGGAATCAAACCCCGGGCCGAAGGTCGGGCTGAGCGGGGAGTCGCCCACTCCTCGGCGCATCACGCCCCTGACGCTTCGGCCGGTCACGGCGTTCATCGTGCGCTTACCCGCCCCGGGTCAAGGCAATTCCGCCACCGCGCCAAAAGCTCGGGAGGCGCGAGCCCGGTGGCCTCAATAACATCACTGATGCTGGCCAATCGCCACGCTTGACGCCCGGCGGCGGCAGGGCCAGGTTGCTCGCGCATGCGCGGCGCAGGCTCGCTTCCTTCCCCTCCTCGCCCGGTGCCAACCGGGCGGCAGGCGCGGCCAAGGCCGTGGCTTTGGCGGCCCTGGCCGGCCTTACTCCTGATGCTGGGCGTTGGCTCTCTCGGGTCGGCCGCTCCGCGTTCAGCACCCGCCGCGTCTCTCGTTCTCCCGCCCCACCGGATGACGGTCGCCCTCTGCTGGTTCGAGAACCGAACCGGCTTTCGGTCCGCTGACCGCGGGCGCGTGATGCTCCACGAGACCCTGGAGCGGGGGCTCCAGGAGGTCAGTGCCCTCCGCGTTCTGCCAGCCAGTGCCTCCGACTATGGGTGGGACCACGTCACCTGGAAGGGCTCCCGTTGGATGAACTCGCTCCGAGCGCGCCGCCTGGGCCGACTGGTGAACGCCCAAGCGGTGGTGTGGGGCAACTACCAACGCCGCGGCAAACGCTGGCGGGCGACGGCCTACGTACTGGACGTGGGCAGCGGGCGCCTCTCCCCACCCCTCGAGGCCACGTCCACCGACTGGTTCGCCCTTCGCGACCAGCTTGCCACCGCCATCCTGGCGCAACTCCGCATCACTCCCACCCCGGCGGAGCGAGCGCGCCTGAGCCACCGGTGGACCACCAACGCCGTGGCCATGAGCTGGCTGACCAAGGCGCTGGTGTGGCAGACGCTCGAGACCGACAAGCCCAGGGTCGAGTCCGCGGCCCGCCAAGCCCTGCAGGCCGACCCGCGGTGCGCCCAGGCCCACTTCCTGGTGGGCTGCCAACTGGCCGAGGCAAAGAAGTTCGACCAAGCCGAACAGAGCCTGCGCCGAGCCCTCCAGCTTCAACCCGAGTTTGAGGATGCACACGTTTGGCTCGCGTGGGTCCTCACGGAACAACAGCGGTACCCTGAGGCCAGCGAAGAACTCAACGAGGCGCGCCGCCTCCGGCCAGACGATCCTGAGCCGCTGGTCGCCTTGGCGGACGTCGAGACGGAGCAAGAGCAGTGGCCGCAGGCCATCGATCACCTGCAACAGGCCTGCCGCTTGGACCCGTTTTCGGCACGCACTCATGGTTCGTCCGCCTGGGTCGAGGCGGCCTCGGCCCATCGCACCGCGGCCTTGGCTGAAGTTCGGCGAGCCTTGCGGCTGGGGGCGTGGGACGATCTCGAAGACGAAAGCCTGGTCGCCAGGACCTACGAGGCCCTCGGGGAGGCTCGCCTCGCGGTTAGGCACTACCAACGCGTGCGGGAACTTGCCCGCGAGACTCCTCTGCAATCCGAAGTTCTGCGCTGGGCCAAGGACCGACTCTCCTTCTTGCAGCCGCGGCTGCATCCGGCGTACGTCAAGCTGCGCCAGCCCCACGACTACACCGAGGCCCAAATCACCCAGGCCTTGCGAGCCCGGTTGACCAGCGAGGAGGCGAAGGAAGTCGTTGATCCCCTGGCCTCCACACCCGCGATGCGGCGTTGGGCCGCCAGCCTCACCAAGGGGGTCGGCAGTGAGCGGCGCCGGGCCGAACGCCTCTTCGCCGCCCTGGCTGAGCCCCGTAATGGCGCCGGCGGCGGCAGCCGAACGGCCCAAGAAGTCTTTGCGGCCTGGCGCGACCCCCACGCCGCCTTCTCCTGCCAGGAATACACCTACCTCTACGTGGCGCTGGCGCGGGCAATCGGTTTGAAGACCTACTTCACCCTGGTGGAGCAGGAGGCCGATGGCCACCGCGCCCCCCACGCCTGCGCGGCGCTCTTTCTTGGAAGAAAAGCGCTCTTGATCGACCCGAGCTGGACGTGGTTCGGTGTGCCGCATCGACGGTTTGACGTCCTGGACGACTTCCGGCTCCGGGCCGAGTACCTCACCCAGGCCGGCACGGTGCGGGCCGGCCGCATCGCCTGCAAGCTCGAGCCGGAGTTGGCGCTCGGGCAATTCAACCTCAGCATGAGCTTGGCGGACGACAACCGTTGGACGGAAGCCCGCCAAGCGCTGCTCACCGTCACCCGTCTGGACGCCGAGGGCTGCATGGCCAACACCTTGCGCGGTCGGCTGGCCGCGCATGACGGCCACCCGGACCAGGCGACCGCCTTGTTCCGCAAGGCCATCAAGGCCAATCCCGATATCGCCGCCCCTCACTATTATCTGGCCTCGCTCTACGCGCGGCAAGGTCGCTTCACCAACGCCCTCCCGGAGTTCCA
>JAJXTA010000811.1 GCA_021784265.1 bacterium
GGCTCTGGCGCATGGCCACGAGGTCGTGGGCGCCAGCCGCTCGCCCGAGCCGCACCCGGCCTTTCTGCCCTACCGGTGGGAGACGACTCCCGAGCAGGCGGGCCGCTTCCGGTTCGAGCAATTGGACCTGAACCACGACACCGACCGCATCGTGGGGACGATCGAGGCGTTTCGGCCGGCGTACGTGGTCAATTTCGCCGCTCAGAGCATGGTGGCGGAGAGTTGGCAGCATCCGGAGCACTGGTATCAAACCAACGTGGTGGCCAATGTGCGGCTGCACGAGCGGCTGCGGCGGCTGGACTTTGTGCGGCGCTATGTCCACGTCTCGACCCCGGAGGTGTATGGGAGTTGCACCGGGGATGTCACCGAGGCTGCCCCGCTGAACCCGAGCACCCCGTACGCCGCCTCGCGCGCCGCCTGCGATCTTCACCTGTTGACCTTCTTCAAGCGCTACCGGTTTCCGGTCGTGTTTACCCGCGCGGCCAATGTATATGGGCCCGGGCAGCAGTTGTATCGCATCATCCCGCGGACGATCCTCTTCATTCACCTGGGGCGGCGCTTGCCGCTCCATGGTGGTGGCCGGTCGGTCCGCTCGTTCATCCATATTCGGGACGTGGCGGACGGGACCTTGCGGGTGGCGCGACAGGGGGTGCCCGGGGAGGTCTATCACCTGGCGACCCGGGTGAGCCACTCGATCCGGGAGATCGTCGAGGCCATCTGCCGCAAGCTGCGGGTCAAGTTCCAGGACGTCATTGAGGTCGTGGATGAGCGCCCCGGCAAAGACGCCGCCTACCTGCTGGAGAGCGCCAAGGCGCGGCGGGAGTTAGGGTGGGCCGATACCGTGACGTTAGAGACTGGCCTGGACGAGACCATCGCCTGGGTGGGCCGAAACCTCGAGGCCTTGCGCTCCCAACCGCTGGATTATATTCACAAACCTTAGCCATGACTCCGCAACGTATTCTCGTCACCGGCGGGTTCGGTTACGTCGGCAGCCGCCTGACCCCCCACCTGCTCCAACTCGGCCATCAGGTGCGGGTGCTGGACCTGTTGCTCTACACCCGGGCGGGCCTGGAGGCGCTCCACCGCGAGCCGGCGTTCGGCTCCTGGAAGACCCGCTTCGAGTTGGTGGAAGGCGACATTCGCGACCCGGAGACCGTCGCCCGGGCGGTGGCGGGGGTGGACGCGGTCATCCACCTGGCGGCGATCTCCAACGATCCCACAGGGGAGATCGACGAGGTCCTCACCCGGCAGGTCAACTTCGACGCGGTGGGGATGTTGCTGGCGACGGCGCGGGCGGCTGGGGTCAAGCGCTTCATCAACGCTTCCTCGAGCAGTGTGTTCGGCATCAAGGATGTCCCCAACGTCACCGAGGACCTCGAGCCGGCGCCCCTAACCGCCTACTCCCGCTACAAGATGCTGGCGGAATGGCTGGTGGTGGCCGCCAGCGCGCCCGCGTTCTGCACGGTGAACCTGCGGCCCGCCACCATTTGCGGTTACTCGCCCCGGCAACGCTTCGATCTGACGGTGAACAAGCTCACCGCCGATGCGGTGCGCAAACGGGTCATCACCGTGCACGGGGGCGAACAACGCCGCCCCAATGTCGGCATGACCGACATCGTCCACGTGTACGCCCACCTGGTCGAGGCCGAAGCCAGCCGGATCAACGGGCGGACCTTCAACTTCGGGTTCGAGAACCTCAAGGTGATCGAGATCGCCCGGCTGATCCAGACCGAGCTGGCGGACCTGGGGGTGGCGATCAAGGTGACTGACACCACCGATCACCGCGACTACCACATCTCCTCGGCGAAAATCCTGCGGGAACTGGCCTATCAACCGGTGAGTTCGATTCGCCAGGAATTGGCCCATCTGCGCCGCGTCCTGGAGGCGGGGACCTTCCCCGACATTGACGCGCCGGAGCATTACAACCTCAAATTCATGAAACTGGCGCGCCACGCGGGCAGTTACCGCCTCTTGTCGCGGTAGGGGCGCGCCCTGAGCGATGAAGCCTCCCGCCCGGAACGGTCCCACGCGCCCCGCTGGGAGTTGATCCATGCCTGACTCCCCGAAAGTGCTCAGCTTCGCCGCCGCCGCCGAGCGCTGTGCGGCGTTGCGGCGCGAGGGCAAGAGGATCGTCCACTCCCACGGGATCTTCGACCTCATTCATCCCGGCCACATCTGTCATTTGGAGGAAGCGCGGGGTTTGGGGGATGTCTTGGTGGTGACGCTGACCGCCGACCGGTTCGTGCAGAAGGGTCCGGGCCGGCCCTACTTCAACGAGCAACTGCGGGTCAAGAGCCTGGCGGCGCTGGAGTGTGTCGATTACGTGATCGTGGTGCCGCATCCAGGCGCGGTCGAGGCCATCCGCTGTGTTCGCCCGGACGTGTATTGCAAAGGCCGGGAGTACGAGGACCCGAGCTTTGACCTGAGCGGGAGCCTGCCGGAGGAGGTGCGGACGGTCGAGCAGGGGGGCGGGGCGGTTCGTTACATCGGCTCGGTCCAGTATAGCTCGACCCGGTTGCTCAACCAGCACTTCGACCACCTGAGTCCGGCGGTAACGGCATCGACTCGAAGCGCCGGCCCATGTCGCGAGCCGCAGGACCGTGAGCGGGCGGCGAGCCGGTTGGCGCACTGGAAGGTGCTGGTCATC
>JAJXTA010000812.1 GCA_021784265.1 bacterium
CAGCACGGCGTTGACAAAGATCTGGGTCCGGCGCAATGGGTCGCCTCCGTGATCGTCGTTGCGGGAGGCGGCCACGATGGAGAGGTAGGGAGAAGCGGCCGGTTTCATGGCGTGGGGTGCGGTCACTTTCAGGGAAAAACGAGCGGATCGAGTGGGCGCGGCGTGGCGATGATGTTGTCACTCCGCGGGATTTGGGTGCAAGCCACCGGCCGGCCGGTCGCCGGGGCAAACTCATACACCAAATAGCCCAGTTCCCGCAGCAGGTCGAGGACCGCCGCCGCGCTCGAACCCTGGTGGCGCAACGCCCCGTCCAGCAGTTCCAGGAGGATGAGCGGCTTGAACCGGGCGAGCGTCGCGCGCGCACCGCTGAGCACTTTGTGCTCGGCTCCTTCGGCGTCGAGCTTGATTACATCCAACCGCGTCAGGCCCGCCGCCGCCGCCTGGACGTCCAGCGAAGCGAGTTCGACGGTTTGGAAGCCGGCGGCGCGAACATCATGCGCGAAATCGCCGAGGGTATTCTGTCCTTCGTGTCCGTACTCAGCCAAGCGGAGCTGGGCGGTGCCGGCCGCCGCCGCCAGGGCCTTGGGCACCACTTCCACATTGGCCAAGCCGTTCAGGCGAACATTGGCCTGGAGCCGGGCGAACTCGCGTTGACTGGGTTCGAAGGCGTACACCCGGCCGGCAGGACCCACCTTCCAGGCCGCAAAGAGGGTAAAGAACCCGTCATTGGCGCCCACGTCGATCATCACCATCCCGGGTTGGAGGATGGCCTCCAGGAACGCGAACTCGTTGGGCTCGATGCACCCCCCGATGAAGGTCGGGCGGCTCATGTCGTTGCCCAGGTAGAGGTTGAGGCGTAATCCGCCGTACCAAGGGAACACCAGCGGCTTCTCGAGGCGGCGCTCCGCACAGGCTTGCCAGAGCAGGTGGCGCAACTGCGTCGGTGGGTCCGGGTTCCGCTCCGCGCCGGCGAAGGACCAGCCCGGATACGGCCCGAGGGGACGCAACCACGCCACCGACCCCGCCACGGCCAGGAGCCGTTCATCCGGGAGCGCGCGCACGATGGGCTCGAGGGCGGCCCCAGATGAATCCAAGCGCTCCACCGCGACCGGGCGCAGGTCTCCGGCCGCCGGGCCCAAGCGGAAGAAGGTAAGGTTCTCCTCTTGTCCGTGCGTTTGCGGTTCCTCGGCGATCAGGGCAAACCCACGCGCCGCCAAGTAGGCCACGATCTCCTCCTTGCCGGGCGTCCCCACGTAAAGCGGCGTGGGGGTGACGCTGACCTCCAGCTTGATCTTCCGGATCTCGGCCAAGCGCTCACCCGCCGAGCGGACGACGGCGAAGTCGGCGCCTTGGGCGTCGATTTTCAAATAATCAACCTGGCGCAGGTCCACGGCGGCCAGGAAGGTATCCAGGCGAGTGGTGGGGACCATCGCTTCCGCAGTCGCTTTGAGGTCCCCACCGCCGACCCACCGCCCCAAGCGCTCCGGGTCCAACTCGAGCAAGGAGCTGGCCGCGGTGTTGGCGTTGAGATGAAAGGCGGTGACACCGTTGCTTTCGGCCACGGCCATGGGTAGGACGACGTAGTTGGGGAGCGCTTGCCAGCGTTGGGCCGCGAGCGTCACGTTGGGTTCGAACGCAAAGACCCGCAGGTCGGGCCGGGCCCGCGCCAGGGTGAACGTGGTCTCGCCCAAGTGCGCCCCCACATCGAGCCAGACGCCGCGCGTGTCATCCGGGACCGGGTTCTGCACGTCGCACAGCACGTCGCTCAAGGCCGGGAGCGCGAGCGCCTCTTTGGCCCCGACAAACACGGCGCGATAAAGTTTGCGTGGCGCCGGTTGCAGCCAATTCAACTCGAAGTCCGGGTGCGGCGGTTGGGTCCGGGTCTGGTAGGCATGACCGAACTGCTCGGCCAGACGGCGCATCACCCACGTGCGCGTCGGGCGACAACCCAGGCCCGACGCCGCCTGATTCGGATTACTCGCCGGCTCGGGCTCCGGATGCGGCGCGTCGCCCTCACCCGGAGTCACGCAGGTCTCCAACAGCATCAGGTGGCGGCAAATCCGCGCCAGGGCCGCCAGGGCCTCGGCGGGCCGGCGTAAGTGATAGAGGGTACCGTAGCAGTAGATGATGTCGAACATCCCCAGCCGGCCCAGGTCTGTCTCCAGGTCCAGGTCCAGCACCGTCGTGGCGCGCCCGGGGTGACGGCGCTGGACCTCCCGGACGTTGTCCGCTCGGGCGTCGGTGAACAACACTTCGCAACCCAGGCTCTCGAAAAAACAGGTGTGCAGCCCAATGCCGCCACCCACCTCCAACACCTTCCGCCCCGCCAGCTCCAAACCCAGGGAGGCGAGGTGGCACAGCCGGGCCTCGTTAATCGCGCGGGCCTCGGCGGTCCGAAAGACCTCCGGTCCCTCGGCAGGGGCGGGGTGACGCGGGGCAAAACGGCCGATCAGCTTCTTAAACATGAGTTCGGTTCCCACCGGGTTGACTTGGCGCGGGCACGTCCTCCACGGCCGCCGACCGCTCCGCACGGTGTCGGGTCCAATGCGTCGCCGCCCGCGCCAGCCACCCGGACCGGGTCCGGGTCGGCGGGCCAGGCGCCGCCACCGGTTCGGCGCGGGGGAAAGTGAAGGGCGGCTCGCCTT
>JAJXTA010000813.1 GCA_021784265.1 bacterium
ATCGTCGATGGGGAAGGGGAGCACCTCGGCGGCGTTCAGGACCGTTAGCGCGCGCGCCGCCACCTCGACGGCGCCGGTGGCGATCTTGGCGTTCTCGGTGCCCGCCGGGCGGGCCCGCACCTGGCCGGTGACGCTTACGACGCACTCGCTCCGCAAGGCCGCCGCTTGGGCGAAGAGCCCCGCCGGCAGGTCCGAAGGGTCAAAGACGGTCTGTGTCCGCCCCTCGCGATCCCGGATGTCGATAAAAATCACCCCGCCCAGGTCGCGGCGGGAGTGCACCCAGCCGGAGAGCGTGACGGTGTGGCCGACGTGGGCCGGGCGTAATTCGTTGCAGTGGTGCGTTCGTTTCATGGAAACAGACCGGCCGCCACCCCGTTGAGGGCGGCCAAACCGGTGCGGATGTTGGCCGGGGGCGGGGCGAAATCAAAGCCAAATATAGACCGGTAACGCGCTTCACGCGCCTGGGGCCGCGGGGCCGCACACCAGGTTGCGCCTCGCCCGTCCCGGGCGCCCGGGTGGTGACTCGGAAATACTAGTGCTTACTTGCAATGACAAGCGATATATTGTATCGTCCAGTGCATGGCAAGAAATACGCCTCTCATCAGTTGTGGTCCCGAGGACCGGCGGGAGTTGGAGCGGTTGGCCGGCAGTCGGACCGAATCTAAACAAATGATCGAACGAGCTCAGATCATCCTGGGCTGTCTGGCCGGCAAGCGGGTCAACGAGGTCGCTCGGCTTTGCCGCACCCGTCCCAACACCGTCATCAAATGGCGGCAACGTTTTAGCCAAGGCGGCTTGGCCGGGTTGCGCGATGCGCCTCGGCCCGGGGCCAAGCCCGTTTATGGCGCGGACTTTCGCAACCGGGTCTTGGCCTTGTTGGAACAACCCCCGCCGGCAGGGCAAGCTTGCTGGGACGGGCCCGCTGTGGCCGCGGCGCTCCACGGTTCGGTGCATGCCGTGTGGCGGGTTCTGCGCCACGAGGGGATTTGCTTGCAGCGCCAACGCTCCTGGTGTGTGAGCACCGATAAAGAGTTTGCGGCCAAAGCGGCGGACATTGTGGGATTGTATCTGGATCCCCCGGACAAGGCCTTGGTGATCTCGGTCGATGAGAAGCCCAGCATCCAGGCCCTGGAGCGAAAAACCGGCTATGTGGAAACAGACAATGGCAAGATCGTGCGGGCTTACAAAAGCACTTACAAGCGCCACGGGACGCTCAACCTCTTTGCCGCGTTGGAAGTGGCCACCGGCGCGGTCAAAACGGCGATCACCCTCCTCAAACGACGGCAGGAGTTCTTGCAGTTCATGGACCAGGTCGTGGCGGAGAGTTCCGCTGATCAGGAACTGCATGTGATTCTGGACAATTACTGCACGCACAAAAAACGCGACTCCTGGCTGGCCCAGCATCCTCAGGTCCATTTTCATTTCACGCCGACCTCGGCCAGTTGGCTCAATCAGGTGGAGATTTGGTTCGGCATCTTATCCCGAAAAGCCTTGCGCGGGCTCAGTGCCAGGAGCACCGCCGAGTTGCGCCAGGCGATTGAGGCATTCATTGCCGCTTACGCAAAGAATCCAAAGCCGTTTCGCTGGAGGAAGCGTGAAGTCAAAGGATCACAACTTCGGAATACTATCGTTAATCTATGCAATTAGGCACTAGGCATCCGCTCCAAAACTCACTTTGCTCTGGGGCAAGAGCAGGGCCAGGCCCCCCGCCGCCAGCAATCCAACCCCCAAGACCGCAAAGGGGACGGTGACGCTCCCGGTGCTGTGCTTGAGCACGCCCACAATCCCGGCGCCAGCGAACCCGCCGAGATTCCCCACCGCGTTGACCAGGCCCATCACGGACCCCAGCACGCTGCGCGGCAAGGTCTCCGCCGGGATCGACCAGAACGGCGCCATGCCGGCGAAGGGGCCGGGGATGGCCAGGCAGAGGAGCGCGTAGGAGAGCCAGAAGGAGTAGGGGCTCACGCACACGCTGCCGATGAGCGCCACGCCGCTCATCGCGTACACCACGGTGACATGCGCGCGGCGCTCCTGGGTTTTGTCCGAGTGCCAGGAATTGAGCACCATCAGGAGGGCGGTCACCACGTAGGGGATGGCGAAGAGGATGCCTTCCCGGAGGCCGCTGCGCGCGGGCGGCGCGGTGGGGAGGGAGAGGCGGCGCCCGGCGGAGGCCTCGGCCGTCGGCGGCGGGGACGAGGGCGCCACGGTGGGGTGGCGCTCCAGCCCGCTGGTTAGGAACGACATGCAGCCGTAGGCGGCGCAGTTGTGCAGGAAGTAGATCATGAGCATGAGCAACACTGCTGGATGCACAAAGGCCCGCCAGAGCGGGACCGGCCGTTCCGGCGCCAGGGCCGTGGTCTCGCGCGCGAGCGCGCTCTCCAGGTGCTCCCGCTCGGTGGCCGAAAGCCAGGCGGCTTGCCGGGGATGATCGGTGATGAAATAGGACCAGATCGGGAGCCAGACGAACGGCAGCACCCCCTCCAGAATCAACATCGTGTGCCACCCCCAGCGCCCCAGCAGCCAACCCGTCAGCGGGGCGGAACCGGCCACCGCCAGCGGCTGGCAGAGGTTCCAATAGGCATTGCAACCACACCGAACAGCCCGCGTCCAACATACAACCATCAAGATCAGTATTTTCTG
>JAJXTA010000814.1 GCA_021784265.1 bacterium
TTAGCACAGCGACTCGCAGCCGCATTGGAGCCGACCGCGGCGGAGGCGAGTTTGGTGTTCCGCGGCACCGCTTCTCGTGCAGGCACCAGCGTCGCGGGAGCGGACAAGGGAGAAGGCGCCGCCGCCTCCGTCCAAGGGTTGGAACCGGAGCGACTCCCCGCGGCAGCGGCCGGCTGGGTCCAGGGTCAGGCGGTCGATTGGCTGGCGGCCTGGGGCAACCAGCGGCCCCGCCTCACCTCCCTGCCCACCTACCCGTTCGCCCGCGAGCGCTATTGGTATGCCCGCGAGGAGCGCACCTTCAGCCCGCCCACGCCCACAGCCCCGCCGAGCACTCCCGCGGTCGTCCCACCGCCCCCCACGGCTCCCGCCCCCGCGCCTTCACCGCAACCCGCGCTCCACGCCCGCGCCGTCGCGTACCTCAAGGACCTCGTCGCGCGCGAGCTCAAGGTGCCGCCCGATCGGATCGATCCCGATGAACCGTTCGAAGCCTACGGCCTAGACTCCCTGCTCATCACCCGGTTCAACGCCGCCCTCGAGGCGGATTTTGGCCAAGTCTCGAAGACCCTGTTCTTCGAGTATCGCACGCTCGGCGCCCTGGCGGGTTACTTCGCCCAGGAGCGCCCCGAGGCCGTGGCCCATCTTGACCGCGACGCTACGCCGCCGGCGGAGACCCAACCGACCGCCGTGGTGGTCACCGCGTCGCCGGAGGTGATCGCCACCGCCCTGCCCGCGCCAGAGGTCCCCAGCGCGCCAACGGCGGACGATATCGCCATCGTCGGCCTCAGTGGCCGCTACCCGGGCGCCGCGGACGTCGAGGCTTTTTGGGAGAACCTCAAGGCCGGCCGCGACTGCATCCAAGAGATCCCCGCCGAGCGGTGGGATCACCGGCAGTTTTACGACCCGACCCCGGCCACCCCGGGCAAGGCCTACTGCAAATGGGGCGGTTTCCTCCAAGACGCCGACAAGTTCGATCCGTGGTTCTTCAACATCGCCCCGCGGGAGGCGGTCATGATGGACCCGCAAGAGCGGATCTTCCTGGAGACGGCGTGGGCCACCGTCGAGGATGCCGGCTACACGCGGCGCCGCCTGACCGAGCGGTGCTCCACGCCGGGCAAAGGGATCGACGTGGGAGTTTTCGTCGGGGTGACGTGGAACAGTTACCAAGTGTTGGCCAGCGAGCAATGGGCCCGGCACCAGAACAACATGCTCACCCCCTCGGGCTGGACCATCGCCAATCGGGTGTCGTTTTTCTTCGATTTTGCGGGGCCGAGTCTGGTCATCGACACGGCCTGTTCCTCGTCGCTGCTGGCGATCCACCTGGCCTGCGAAAGCCTCCGCCGGGGCGAGTGCCGGCTCGCCCTGGCCGGGGGCGTGAATCTCTATCTGCACCCCCTGCAATACGTCTCGCTCTGCCGGGCGCGCTTCCTGGCCTCCGACGGGCGGTGTCGCAGCTTCGGCGCGGGCGGCGACGGCTACAGCCCGGGCGAAGGGGTGGGGGCCGTGTTATTGAAGCCGCTGGCCGCGGCCCTCGCGGAGGGCGACGTGATTCACGCCGTGATCAAGGGCTCGGCTGTCAATCATGGGGGCCACACTCACGGTTACACCGTTCCCAATCCCAACGCCCAGGCGGCGCTGATCCGCACGGCCCTGGCCCGGGCCCGGGTCGCACCGGGGACGATTAGCTACGTCGAGGCCCACGGCACCGGGACGGCGCTGGGAGACCCGGTCGAGATCACGGGCCTCGTCAAGGCCTTGGGCGATGGCTTTGCCGCCAACCAGCACTGCGCCATCGGTTCGGTGAAGTCCAACATCGGCCATGCGGAGTCCGCGGCGGGAATTGCCGGGCTCACCAAGGTGCTGCTGCAACTGCGCCACCGCTTGCTGGTCCCAACGCTGCACGCCGACCCACCCAACCCGAACATCGACTTCGCCCACACCCCGTTCCGGCTGAATCTCGCCTGCAAGCCCTGGGCGCCGACCGGCGACGCCCAAGCCACGACCGACCGCCCCGTGCCGTTGCGCGCCGGCCTCAGTTCGTTCGGCGCCGGCGGCGTCAACGTCCACCTCATTCTCGAGGAAAGCCCTCACCCGGTGCCAATGCCCGCGGCTGCCCCGGACACCGGGCCCGAGCTGGTGGTCCTCTCCGCTCGCGATACTGAGGCGCTCGCCGTTTACCGCGACCGGCTCTGCGCCTTCCTGGAGGGTGAGCATTCCGACCTGCGGCTCTCGGATGTGGCCCACACGTCGCAGTTGGGACGCGAGGCGATGCCGGCGCGGTTGGCGGTGGTGGCCGACTCATTGCCCACCCTGAAGTCCCGCCTGCGCGCCTTGTCCTGGACGCCGAATCGGCACCGGGTCAGCCTGCCGCCACCGCGGGTGGCCTTCCTTTTCACGGGCCAAGGGGCCCAGGCTCGGGGCATGGGGCGCGAGCTTTATGAGACCCAGCCCGTCTTTCGCGCTACCCTTGACCGTTGCGCCGAGCTGCTCCGCGACCGCCTGGAGAAGCCGCTCTTGGGCGTGCTGTGGGGTGAGGAAGCCCTCGCCCCCTGCCTCAACGAAACCGCGTACACCCAGCCGGCCCTGTTCGCCGTCGAGTATGCCCTGGCCGCACTCTGGCAATCCTGTGGGATCGTCCCCGC